>DATABP010000340.1:0-7102 GCA_036259515.1 Thermoanaerobaculia bacterium
TGAGGGCGGCCGCCCTCAGGCGACCTCGGCGGCGCCGGCCATCTCCGCGCCGCCCTCCGCCTCGCGCCCCACCCGCTCGACGATCAGCCGCTGCGCCACGCCGGCGACGAACAGGAAGTTCTCCGCCAGGCCGCGGAAGACGTCGGCGAGCGGGAACCACTCCGGGGCGAAGGTCGCGAGCGCGGCGCCGTCGTAGAGCAGCCAAGAGAAGATGCTGGCGGTGATCAGCGCCCACGGCCAGGCCACCGGCCCGCCGCGAAGCGCGATCGCGGTGAGGAGCAGCGGCGCCAGGAGGCACAGCGAGAGGATGTCGACCACCGCCGAGACGAAGAGGGTGACCGAGGCGAGGTCGGCGCCGGCGCGCGCGCCGTGCTCGAGCGCCCCCGGGCCGGCGACGAAGAGCGCCAGGAGGGCCGCCGCGGCGGTCACCGCCAGGGTGCGACCGCGGCCGCCCGGCAGCGGGATCCCCGCCAGCTTCCACGCCCGCGCCAGCAGCCACACGCCGAGGAGGAGCGCGACGTTGCTCGCCACCCCGAGGCCGGCGATCACCCAACCGGCGCCGCCCGCGGACGACGGCGGCAGCGAGAACGGCGGCAGCCGCAGGAGGTCGCGGACGAGCACGATCGCCGTGGCCGCGGCGAGCCACAGCCAGGCGCGCCGCAGGTGGTCGCCGGTCGAGAACGCGCGCGCCGCGGCGATGCAGCCGAAGATCGCCAGCGCGCGGAGGAGCAGGAGCTGAGCGCGCACGAAGACGGTCAGCGCCTCGCCCTCGCCGAGCCCGGCGGCGACGGCGACGAAGACGGCGGCGTAGACGAGCGGATAGACGGCGAGCCAGCGGTAGCGCATCAGGTCACCTCCCGCGCGATCCGTTGCAGCAGCCGGCCGGCCGCCTCGCGGCCGAGGAACGTGTTGAGCGACGGGCGCAGCCCTTCGAGGAGCGCCGGCAGGTCGGCCCCGGACAGCTCGCTCACCGGCCGCGACAGCCGCCGCTCGGACACCGTCTTCACCCACACGGCGGCGTTGAACTCCCCGAGCACCGGGGAGAGGCGCGCCGCGACTTCCTCGGAGATGGTCATCCGACCTCCCTCCACCGGCGGCCGGGCCGCGCGGCGGTTCGCACTCTCGATGCAGCCAAGTTACGCGAGCGATGATACCCCACGACGCCGGTGCGACGGGCGGTGCCGGAAACCGGCGGAGGGGGTGGAAGAGAGGATGGGCGGCGAGAGAGGGACGGCGGCGGGCGGACGGCGGGCGGTGATGGTGGCGGCGGCGGCGCTCGCCGTGTGGCTGACGGCCGCCGCGGGCGGCGGTGCGGCTTCGGCGCTGGGGGCGAGCGCGCCGCCTCCCGGCCCGGTGACGATCGGGGTGATCGGCGACCAGACGCTCGCCGCCGACCTCGACGCCTCCTACCGCACGCTGGCCCGCGCCGTCGAGGTCCTCGCCGCCCGCCGGCCGGACGTCGTGCTCCACACCGGCGATCTGCTCGAGAGCTCCCGCCCGCCCGCCGAGGTGCGCGCGCAGTGGCAGGCCGCCACCGGCCTCCTCGACCGCCTGCCGGCGCCCTGGTTCCTCGCCGCCGGCGACCACGACGTCAACCCGCCGGCGTTCCGGCCGGGCTCTCCCGACCGCTCGCGCGAGCGCCTGTTCCAGGAGCTCTACGCCGCCCGCGAGCCGCGGGTGCGCGAGCGCCTCTGGTACTCCTTCGACGTCGCCGGCGTCCACTTCGTCGCCCTCCACTCGCAGCAGACGCTCCACGCCGACCCGCGCTGGGGCAACGTCTTCCTCGCCCGCGTCGGCGAGGACCAGCTCGCCTGGCTGGCGCGCGACCTCGCCGCCCACGCCGGCGCGCGGGCGACCGTCGTCTTCCTCCACCAGCCGCTGTGGCTGCACTGGAGCGGTTGGCGGCCGGTCCACGAGCTCCTCCGCCGCCACCGGGTCGCCGCCGTCGTCGCCGGCCACCTCCACCACGACCAGTCCGGCGGCACGCTCGACGGCATCGAGTACCTCGTCGTCGGCGCCGCCGGCGGGGCGACGAAGGAGGGCGGCCGGGACGCCGGCGCCGTCCACCACGTCACGCTCCTGCGCGTCGGCGCGCCCGGCGGGGTCGAGATCGAGCTCCTCCCGCTCGACGGCGGCGGCCCGCTCTCCCCCACCCCGCGCGCCGACGCCGAGCGCGTGCAGGCGCTGGACGTCCAGCTCGGCGAGCTGTGGGACTTCTCGCGGCGCAACCCGGTCTTCCTGCGCCGGGGCGGGCTGGTCGCCGACTGCGCGACCGGCGAGCCGGCGCGGCTGACCCTCGATCGCCTCGGCAACCCCACCGACCTCCCGCTCCGCGTCGAGATCGCCCTCGCCGCCGACCCGCCGGCGGTGCGCCTCGCCGGCGCCGCCTTCGCCGCCGGCGCGTGCGCCGAGCCGGCCGCGTCCCTCGTTTGCACGCTGCCGCCGAGCGCCCGCGTCCTCGTCGCCAACCCCTCGACGGTGACCGTCGACCCCGCGGCCCCGCCCCTGTGGACCGCGACCCTCGGCCCCGCGGGCGCCGCTCCGCCGCCCCCCGGCACCGAGCTCCGCCTCACCGTCCGCACCGCCATCGACGGCGATTCCGGCGAGCTCTTCCTCACCCGCACGGCGACGACGGCGGTCCACGCCTGCCGCTGAGGCTCCGCGGGGCGCCGGCGCGGATAAGATCGCCCGCCCCGGAGCCCGCCTTGGACGACATCCGCAACTTCTGCATCATCGCCCACATCGACCACGGCAAGTCGACGCTCGCCGACCGGCTGATCCAGCGCTGCGGCGCGGTCGAGGCGCGGGAGTTCCGCGACCAGATCCTCGATTCGATGGACATCGAGCGGGAGCGCGGGATCACCATCAAGTCGAACACCATCACCCTGCCGTACACGGCGAAGGACGGGCGGGAGGTCCGGCTGAACCTGCTCGACACGCCGGGGCACGTCGACTTCTCGCACGAGGTGCGGCGCAGCCTGATGTCGTCCGAGGGGGCGCTCCTCGTGGTCGACGCCTCGCAGGGGGTGGAGGCGCAGACGGTCGCCAACCTCTACCTGGCGCTCGAGTACGACCTCGAGATCGTGCCGGTGATCAACAAGATCGACCTCCCGTCGGCCGACGTCGAGCGGGTGCAGGAGGAGATCGACCGCGACCTCGGGCTCGACCCGTTCGGCGCCGTCCTCTGCTCGGCGAAGACCGGCGAGGGGATCGACGACGTGCTGGAGGCGATCGTCGGCCGGCTGCCGGCGCCCGCGGGCGATCCGGCCGCCCCGCTCCAGGCGCTCGTCTTCGACGCCGAGTACGACCCCTACCGCGGCGTCGTGCTCCTGGTCCGCGTCCGCGAGGGCTCGTTGGCCAAGGGCGACGCCGTCCACCTGATGCACACCGGCGCCGACTACCTGGTCGAGGAGGTCGGGCTCCTCCGCCTCAAGCACGTGCCGGTCGAGCGGCTGGAGGCCGGCGCCGTCGGCTACGTGATCGCCGGGATCAAGACGATCCGCGACATCGAGATCGGCGACACCGTCACCCACGCCGAGCGCCCCGCCGCCGCCCCGCTCCCCGGCTACAAGCCCGCGAAGCCCGTCGTCTTCTCGTCGATCTACCCGATGTCGACCGACGACTACCAGGACCTCGGCAAGGCGCTCGACAAGCTGGCCTTGAACGATGCCGCGCTGACCTGGCAGAAGGACTCCTCGGCGGCGCTCGGCTTCGGCTTCCGCTGCGGCTTCCTCGGCCTCCTCCACCTCGACGTGGTCCAGGAGCGGCTGCGGCGGGAGTTCGGGCTCGACCTCCTGCTCTCGGCGCCGACGGTGCAGTACCAGGTGACGCTGAAGGACGGCACGGAGAAGACGATCGACAACCCCGCGCTGTGGCCGGACCCGGCGAACATCGACGAGGTGCGCGAGCCGTTCATCCGCGCCACCATGTACCTGCCGGAGCGCCACGTCGGCGCGGTGATGGAGCTCTGCCGCGAGCGCCGCGGGTTGGGGATGGAGGCGCGCTTCCTCGCCGTCGGGCGGGTGGAGGTCACCGCCGAGCTGCCGCTCGCCGAGGTGCTGTTCGACTTCTACGACAAGCTGAAGACGGTCACCCAGGGCTACGGCTCGTTCGACTACGAGCTGCTCGACGACCGCCCCACCGACCTCGTCAAGGTCGACATCCTGGTCAACGGCGAGCCCGTCGACGCGCTGTCGCAGCTCGTCCACCGCGACAAGGCGCGGCCGCGGGCGCTCCACTACTGCGAGCGGCTCGCCGCGACGATCCCCCGCCAGCAGTTCAAGATCGCCGTCCAGGGCGCCGTCGGCGGCTCGATCGTCGCCCGCTCGACGATCAACGCCTTCCGCAAGGACGTCACCGCGAAGTGCTACGGCGGCGACATCACCCGCAAGCGAAAGCTCCTCGAGAAGCAGCGCGAGGGCAAGAAGAAGATGAAGCTGGTCGGCTCGGTGGAGATCCCGCAGGAGGCGTTCGTCGCGGTGCTCAAGAGCGACCTGGGGTCCTGAGCACCGCGAGCCGGCGCCGGCCCGCGCCTTCCGGTCGCCGTCGCTCCAGGGCTCGAAGCACCCGCCGGAGGCGCCGGCCCGAGGAGGTTGAAACCCGGCGGCCGGCTCCCGCGTCCTGTCTCCCGTGACCGAGGAGATCCCCATGCACCCGTTCCTGCTCCGCGCCCTGCCCGCCCTCGCCGGCTTCGCCCTCGCCTTCGCGGCGGCGCTCCTCGCCGCCCCGCCCGCCGCCGGCCAGACCTTCGAGATCGACGGCGACGGCGACGACCCCTGGCTCCACCTCACCGTCGACGAGGCCCGGCCCGACGGCGCCACGGTGCGCCTCAACCTGCCGCTGGCGCTGGTCGAGGCGGTGGTGGCGGCGCTCCCCGAGGGCGACGGCGGCGCGCACCTGCAGTTCGACGACACCGAGATTCCGCTCGCCGAGCTCGAGGACGCCTGGCGCCGGCTCGGCGGCCGCTCCGGGCAGCTCCTCGCCATCGACGAGCCGCGCCACCGCACCGTCGTCGCCCGCCGGGGCGGGCAGCTCGTCGTCGACAGCCGCGACCGCCGGCGCGGCGACGAGCGGGTGGTGGTGCGCATCGCGGCGCCGGTGGTCGACGCGCTGTTCGCCGGCCCGGGCGACCGGCTCGACCTCGCCGGCGCGGTGCGCGCGATGGCCCGCGCCGGCGCCGGCGAGATCACCGCCGAGAGCGACGACGGCGACCGCGTGCGGGTGTGGGTCGACGACTCGCCCGGGACGGGACGCGCGAGGGGCCGGCGATGACCCGCGGCCAGAAGGTGCTCTTCTTCGGCCTCGCCTTCGTGGCGCTCTTCTGGGTGGGCACGGCGGCGGCGGTGGCGTGGGCGGTGCACGCCGTCGCCACCGCGCCGGCGGTCGAGGTGACGATCCGCGACGAGGGGCAGCGGCTCTCGCTGCGGGCGCCCGCGTTCGTCGCCGCCGCGGCGGTGGCGCTCGTCCGGGACGAGGTGCGCGGCTCGCTGCGCGCCGAGCTCGGCAGGGAGGTCGACCTCGACGCCTGGGCGCCGGCCGCCGCCGAGCTCGCGCGGCAGCTCGAGACGATGCCGGACGCCACGCTGGTCGAAGTGGTCGACGGCGGCGACCGGGTCGAGGTCGCCAAGCGCGGCGACGCCCTCGCCGTCCACGTGCGCTCGGCGGACGGCGCGGTCGACGTCGAGGTGCCGGCCGAGCTCGCCGCCGACCTCCTCGCCGCGCTGGCCGGCGAGTCGCGCTAGCCGATCCGCCTGCCGCCGCGTCGCCAGACGCGGAAAGGCCCCGGTCCGGGATCGCCGGAGCCGGGGCCTTTGGTTTGCCTCGGTGGCGTGGGGTCCCTCCCTTCAGAGAGACTCCAACTCGGCCGAGACGTCCGGTCGAGGGGTCCTCAGGAGGACGCCACCTCCATCAAACCGTCACTCGTACTCATACGTAGGACCACCTCCTTTCCGGGCGTCGCCCATCGGTGCGGCGGGCCCCACCCCGCCCGGCCCCACCGGCCGCCCATCGCCGGGAAGACCGCCACGCCGGTCACGCGACCGCGTGGAGCGAACCAGGATGCCGGCGCGAGAGCCGTGGGGGCTCGACGGCGGCAACATTCCCCGCAACCGCCCGGCACGCCCATCGATTCCCCTGCCGGGGCGGCCGCCCTTCTGATCGCTCCGCATGATGCTGGTGGAAGCTACGACTTGGCATCGGCGATCCCTCTCGCGTGCCGCCGTAAAGATACGAGCTCGTCGTCCGACAGAGCCTGAACAGGGAGATCGGGATCGACCGCACAGATGAACCGACCCGCCGACGTGAGCGCCGCTAACACCCCGCCCGACATCCACTCCGATGAAAGGAGGTAGGGAGGGTCGCGAAACGGGCAGCCCTCCGCGCCGACCCAGGCGACGACGGCACCGGCGTCGACGAGGGAGTTGAGGGTGTCATGGACAGCGCGAGTCCAGTCCCTGCCTCGGGGCCATTCGCCGAGGGCGAGATCCCAGCCATGCACTTCCCAGGACTCGCCCCCGAGCCGGAACGGCCTGGCCTCTCCTCTCGGCCAAAGACCGATCGGGAAGACGATAGAGCTCATCGTGCCTGGCCACGCGAGCGCGTAGAAGATGACCCCGGGCACCTCGTCGCCATCGAAGAACACCGTCAAACCCTCGCGAGCAGGAACGCTCATGGGATGCCCCATTTCGAGAGCTGGCTCGTCGACGGCACGATGGACGTCGCGAGCTGGCCTTGGGAAGGCCCCTGTTTGTAGATGAAGAGGACCACCCGCCGGCCGTTGACCTCCCCCAGGAAGCCCTTGACGGGTGCTCCACCACGAAGGGACGTGATCGAAGGTGGCAAGAGGTCCCCATTTTTCTCCCGCCGCCGTCGTGCTGTAGAATGCCTCGTCTGCGGCTCGAACGGAGAGCCGTGCCCCCGGAGCTCGCGGCCTCCCCCTCTCGCCCGACTCCGCGGAGAGTTCCCGGAGCCCCCGAGGCTCCCCGGCGCCGACGCACTCCCTGCGCGCGCCCAACCGATCGGAGAGACGTCTTCGTGACACGAAGAATGCTGATCAACGCGCAGGCTCGCGAAGAGCTGCGCGTTGCCATCGTGGACGGCGACC
>DATABP010000341.1:0-2205 GCA_036259515.1 Thermoanaerobaculia bacterium
ATCGGCGACGGCGTGGTGCGCGTCGACGCGCTCGGCCGCGTCGAGTCGATGAACCCGGTCGCCGAGCGCCTGCTCGGCCGCCGCGTCGAGGAGGTCGCCGGGGTGACGCTCGACGAGGTCTACCGGCGGGTCGACGAGACCACCGCCAAGCCGCTGGCGAGCCTGGTCTCGCTGTGCCTGGCGCAGCGGCGGCGGGTGGAGTCGACCGAGCGCTGCCTGCTCCTGCGCGGCGACGGCGAGGAGCGGGTGGTCCAGGAGTCGGCGGCGCCGGTGTTCGACCGCGACGGGGCGCTCGCCGGCGCCGTGCTGGTGGTGCGCGACGTCACGCGGCTGACCGGCATGGAGCGCGAGGTCTCCTACTTCGCCACCCACGACCCCCTGACCGGCCTCCTCCATCGCCGCGAGCTCGAGCGCCGGCTGGCCCGCCATCTCGCGGCCGGCGGCGGCCGCGGCGGCGCGCTCGTCCACCTCGACCTCGACGAGTTCCGGGTGGTCAACGACCTCTGCGGCCACAACGCCGGCGACGAGCTGCTGCGCGAGGTGGCGGAACGGCTGTTCGAGGCGGTGGGCGACGCCGGCGTCGTCGCCCGCATGGGGGCCGACGAGTTCGGCGTGCTCCTGCCGCGCGCCAGCGCCGCCGAGGGCCGGCGTCGCGCCGAGGAGCTGCGCCTCGCCGTCGGCGGCCGGCGCTTCCTGTGGCGCGAGCACTCCTTCGACGTGCGGGCGAGCGTCGGCGTGGTGACGCTCGGCGCCTCGGCCGGCGAGCCGCCGCAGGTGATCACCGCCGCCGAGGCCGCCTGCCTGGCCGCCAAGGAGCGCGGCCGGGACCGCGTCCACGAGTACCGCCCGCACGACCGCGAGCTGGCCCAGCGGCACGGCGAGATGCAGTGGATCCACCGCATCCACCGCGCCTTCGACGAGGACCGCTTCTGCCTGCACCGCCAGCCGATCCGGCCGCTGGCCGGCGGCGTCGAGGAGAACTTCTCCGAGGTGCTGATCCGCATGCGCGACAACGACGGCCGGCTGGTGGCGCCGGGCGCCTTCATCCCCGCCGCCGAGCGCTACCACCTCATCCCGCAGATCGACCGCTGGGTGGTGCGCACCGCGCTCGCCGGGCTGGCGGCGGAGGGCGACGGCGCCTGCCTGGCGCTCAACGTCTCCGGGCTGTCGCTCTCCGACGAGCGCTTCCTCGACGACGTGCTGGCGGCGATCGAGACGTCGGGGGTCGACCCGCGGCGGCTGTGCTTCGAGATCACCGAGACGGCGGCGGTCGCCCACCTCGCCCGCGCCCACCGCTTCATGGCGGTGCTGCGCGCCCAGGGCTGCCGCTTCGTGCTCGACGACTTCGGCAGCGGGCTGTCGTCCTTCGCCTACCTCAAGAACCTGCCGGTCGACTTCCTCAAGATCTCCGGCCAGTTCGTGCGCGGCATCGAGGAGAACGAGCTGCAACTGGCGCTGGTGCGCTCGATCCACCAGATCGGCGAGCTGATGCGGATGGGGACGATCGCCGAAGGGGTGGAGACCGCCTCGGCGCTCGACGCGCTCCACGAGATGGGCGTCCACTACGCGCAGGGGTTCTGGATCGGCCGGCCGGAGCCGATGTAGCGGCCTCGAGCCGCGACCGAGCCGCTATGCTGACCGGGTGAGCGAGCCGCCCACCCCGCCGCCGACCGCCGCCGAGCCGCCGACCGCGTTCGCCCTCGGGCCGTGGTGGGGCGAGGCGGCCGGCGACTGGCCCGCCGACCTCCTGCGCCGCGCCGTCGAGCGGGTGGTCGACCCGGCGCACGCCACGAAGACCCTCCACTGGGGGCGGAACTACCTCTACCTCGTCCACCTCGACACGCCGGCCGGGCCGGTGCCGGCGGCGGTCAAGCAGTTCCGGAACGACGGGCCGGGCAGGCGTCTGCGGCGGCGGCTCGGGGGGTCGAAGGCGGAGCGGAGCTGGCGGGCGGCGCGGGCGCTCCTGGCGGCGGGGCCGGAGCGGGCGGGGTTCGCGACGCCGGAGCCGCTGCTCCTCGTCGAGTCGGAGCGGCCGGACGGTCCCTCGTACTTCGTCACCCGCCACCTCGACGGGGTGACCGAGGCGCGCTACCTGCTGCGCGCGGTCAACGCCGGCCGGGCGGCGGAGGAGTACCCGGAGGTCGACGCCGCGGCCTTCCTCGCCGCCCTCGGCCGCGCCGCCCGGCGGCTCCACGACGCCGGCTT
>DATABP010000342.1:0-2027 GCA_036259515.1 Thermoanaerobaculia bacterium
ACCGCCGCGGCCGCCCCTGCTTGGTCGACGACGCGGCGGCGGGCGGCGAGCCGGTGGCGCTTCCCGCGGGCCCGCGGCCGGCGCGGGTGGCGCTGCGCCACCGCCAGTGGGCGCGGCTGGCGATCGAGGCCCGCGCCTACACCCGCCAGCGCGGCGGCACCGCGTACCAGCCCTACCTCCACCCCGACCTCGCCGACCTGCCGTCGGACCAGGGGCACGAGCGGTTCGACCTCCTGCTCGGCGCGCTGCCCGTCCGCTCCGGCACCCTGGTCGACCTCGGCGCCAACTCCGGCTACTTCTCTCACCGCTTCGAGGCGGCGGGCTTCGACTGCGTGGCGGTCGAGCGCTCGCAGAAGGAGGCGCACTTCCTCACCGCGCTGCGCGACGCCGCCGGCCGCCGCTTCGCCGTCCTCCGCGGCTCGCTGACCGAGGTGGCGCTGCCCGAGCGGCCGGACGTGGTGCTGGCGCTCAACGTCTTCCACCACTTCCTGAAGACCGAGGCCGGGTTCCGCGAGCTCGCCGGCTTCCTCGACCGCCTCCACGCCCGCTTCCTCCTCTTCGAGGCGCACCTCCCGGACGACCCGCAGATGGCGCAGGCGCCCCACAACATGCCGCCGGGAGAGTTCGTCGAGTGGGTGCGGCGGGCCGGCGGCTTCGCCTCCGTCCACGAGATCGGCCACGCCGCCGACGGCCGGCCGCTCTACCTCCTGGCGGCGGAGGGATGAGCGCGCGGCCGCCGCTCGCCGCGCGGGCCGCCTGGCAGGCCTGGCGGTGGACGGCGGCGGCCGCCGCGCTGGCCCGCGACGGGCGTGCCTTCCTGCCGCGGGCGCTCGCCGTCGAGGCCGCCGCGGTCGGCCGCATCGCCGAGCGCCGCGAGCTGTTCCGCGCCGCCGGCACCGGCAAGCTCCGCTGGCTCGCCGGCTCGGTGGTCGGCGGCGACTGGGACCTCGCCGCCACGCTGACCGAGGACCACCCCGCCCACCGCTCGTTCGCCGCGCGCTTCTTCGCCGGCGCGCCGTGGGAGGAGACCGAGTACCGCCGCCACGTCGAGCGCGACGTCGCCGCCGGCGTGCAGCGCATCGGCTGCCGCGACGTGGGCGACGTGGCGCGCAAGTTCGCCGGCTTCGACCGTCTGTGGGAGGTGGTCGGCACCGCCGCCTACCGCCCCGGCGGCGACGGCGGCCCCTACCGGCCCTGGGAGGAGGTGCTGGTCGGCCGCGCCCGCGACGGCGGCCTGGTGCTGGTCGACGGCCGCCACCGGCTGATCCTCGCCCACCTGAAGCGCGCCCGCCTGCCGGTCTTCCTGGTGCTGCGCCACCCGGCGGCGCCGCGGGGCGCTCAGAGGTCGCGGTAGCTGCGCAGCGAGTGGCCGAACCACGCCGGCGCCTCGGCCCGCGTGGCGAGCCCCGGCGGGCCGAAGATCGAGGTGCAGCGCAGGTGCGCCACCGCCGGCGCGAATCCGTGGAAGTCGATCCGCGACAAGCCTCGCCGGTGGACGGCGCGGATCGCCTCGGCGTACTGCGGGCGGTCCGAGTCGTCGAGCAGCACGAGCCCGTCGCCGGCGAGCCCCTCCACCGCCCGCGCCAGGGCGGCGGTGCGGTGGAGGCCGTCGATCACCACCAGGTCCCAGCCGCCCGCCCGCTCGTCGAAGGCGGCGAGGTAGCCGGCCTCGTCCGCCGCGTCGACGAGTCGCAGCTCGACGTTCGCCGGCACCCGGGCGGACAGCCGGCGGACCCAGCGCTCGTCGTGCTCCAGGCTGACGACGCGCTCGAAGCGCCGCGCCAGCCACAGCGTCGAGGAGCCGGCACCGAGCTCCAGGCACGCCGCCCCCGGCCGCGGCGCCGCGGCGAGATGGCCGTCGAGCCACAGCAGCGCGCCGTAGGTCCACCACGGGAGCGGCTCGCCGCTCGCCGAGCGTGCCCCGCCCGCGCCGCTGGCGAACCAGCCCAGCCGCCGGTGCGCCGCCCACAGCCGCAGGCCGAGGTCGAGCTCGCGCGGCGACCGCGGCAGCCCGGCGAGCCGCAGCG
>DATABP010000343.1:0-6662 GCA_036259515.1 Thermoanaerobaculia bacterium
GTCGAACGTCGCGGCGCGGAAGCCGAGCGCCAGGAGCCGCGGCTCGACCTCGGGCCACGCCTCGGCCAGCCGCGCCACCTCGTCGGCGCCCACCTCGACCCGCGCCGTGCCGCCCTCGTGGCGCACCCGCACCACCCGGAAGGCGCGCCCGGCGAGGAGCTCCTCGGCGGCCTCGACGCGGCGCAGCTTGCCGAGCGTCACCACCTGCCCGTGCGGGATGCGCGACGACAGGCACGCGTTCGACGGCCGGTCCGAGGCCGAAAGCCCGAGCGCCCGCGCGATCTCGCGCGTCGCCGCCTTGTCGACGCCGTGGGCGAGGAGCGGGCTGTAGACGCCGCGCTCGGTGATCGCGCGCAGCCCCGGCCGGTCGGGCCCGGGATCGGAGGCGTTGGTGCCGTCGCAGACCACGGCGTACCCGTCCTCCCGCGCCACTCGCCACATCACGTCCATCCGCATCCCCTGGCAGACGTAGCAGCGGTACGCCGGGTTGCGCACGAACTCCGGCTGGTCGAGCTCCGAGTAGGTGACGACGCGGTGCCGGACGCCGATCTCCGCCGCCAGCCGCCGCGCGTGATCGAGCTCCGCCCCCGCCATCGTCTCCGCCGCCGCCGTCACCGCCAGCGCCCGCTCCCCCACCGCCCGTGCGGCGAGCGCCGCGACGACCGCGGAATCGACGCCGCCGGAGTAGGCGACGACGACGGAGCCGCGGGCGGCGAGATCGGCGACGAGGGCCGAGATGGCGGGCTCGAGAGAGGGCGAAGGGTCGGCCGGCGTCATGGTCCGATGGTAACGCACGGACGGTGCCGGTGGCCGATCGCTCGGCCGCCACGGAGGGCCGCCGCGACGGAACGCTCTGAGCCGCGCCGCCCGCGCCCTACCGCCCCGGCCGCACCGGCGGCGGGAACAGCACCGGCACCAGGAAGAACACGCCGTAGACCCCGAACGCCCACAGGGCCGCGAGCGGCGCCGCCTGCTGGCGGGCCGGGCTCGCCAGCGCCCACAGCAGGTAGACCGCCGCGAGCGGTCCGAAGAGGTAGAGGACGAGGAGCGGCCCCACCTCCGCCGCCGCCCGCCGCCGCCTCAGCACGAAGACGTTGCCGAAGAGCCACCCCAGGCAGGCGGCCACCCCGTAGTAGAGGTAGAGCGAGAGCGCCAGCGCGCCGGCGAGCGGCACGACGCCGAAGAAGTGGAGCACCGCCACCACCCAGGCGGCGCCGAAGAAGCCGAGCAGCCGACGCTCGCCGCGGCTCACTCCTCTCCGGCCTCGCCGTACGCCTCCATCGGCGGGCAGACGCAGATCAGGTTGCGGTCGCCCCAGGGGTTGTCGACCCGGCCCACCGCCGGCCAGAACTTCCGCCCCCGCACCCAGGGCAGCGGGAAGGCCGCCTGCTCCCGGGGATAGGGATGGCTCCAGGCGTCCGATGCGATCTCGGCGGCGGTGTGGGGCGCCATCTTGAGCGGGTTGTCGGCGCGGTCGAGGCGGCCCTCCTCGATCGCCCGGATCTCCTCGCGGATGGCGAGCAGCGCCTCGCAGAAGCGGTCGAGCTCGGCCTTCGACTCGCTCTCGGTCGGCTCGATCATCAGCGTGCCGGCCACCGGGAACGACATCGTCGGGGCGTGGAAGCCGTAGTCCATCAGCCGCTTGGCGACGTCCTCCGCCTCCACCCCGGCGCTGGCCTTGAACGGCCGCAGGTCGAGGATGAACTCGTGCGCCACCCGGCCGTTCCGGCCGCTGTAGAGCACGCGGTACTCCGCGGAGAGCCGGCGCGCCATGTAGTTGGCGTTGAGGATCGCCAGCTCCGACGCGGCGGTCAGACCGTTCCGGCCCATCATCGCCACGTAGGCCCAGGAGATCGGCAGGATCGAGGCGCTCCCCCAGGGCGCGGCGGACACCGGCCCGATCGCCCGCTCGCCGCCGACCTCGACCAGCGGGTGCCCGGGCAGGAACGGCGCCAGGTGCTCGGCGCAGCACACGGGCCCCATCCCCGGGCCGCCGCCGCCGTGCGGGATGCAGAAGGTCTTGTGGAGGTTGAGGTGGCAGACGTCGGCGCCGTAGTCGGCGGGCCGGGCGAGTCCCACCTGGGCGTTCATGTTCGCCCCGTCGAGGTAGACCTGCCCGCCGTGACGGTGGACCACGTCGCAGATCTCCCGGATGCGCTCCTCGAACACGCCGTGGGTCGAGGGATAGGTGACCATCAGCGCCGCCAGGCGGTCGGCGTGCTCGGCGGCGCGGCGCTCGAGGTCGCCGACGTCGATGTTCCCCGCCTCGTCGCAGGCCACCGGCACCACCCGCATCCCGGCCATCACCGCCGACGCCGGGTTGGTGCCGTGCGCCGACACCGGGATCAGGCACACGTCGCGGCCGGCCTCGCCGCGCGAGCGGTGCCAGGCGCGGATCAGGAGCAGGCCGGTCAGCTCGCCCTGCGAGCCGGCGTTGGGCTGGAGCGTGGTCGCCGCGAAGCCGGTGATCTCGGCCAGCCAGCGCTCGAGGGTGGCGAAGAGTTCGCGGTAGCCGGCGGTCTGGTCGGCCGGCGCGAACGGGTGGAGACGCGCGAAGCCGGGCCAGGAGATCGGCATCATCTCGGCGGTGGCGTTGAGCTTCATGGTGCACGAGCCGAGCGGGATCATCGACTGCGCCAGCGACAGGTCCCGTCCCTCGAGACGCTTCAGGTAGCGCAGCATCTCGTGCTCCTGGTGGTAGGAGCGGAACACCGGATGGACGAGGACGTCGCCCTGCCGGCGGAACGGCTCCGGCAGCTCGAGCTCGGCGGCGGCGGCGAGGTCGTCGAGGTCGGCGAGGCGCCCGCCGTCCCCCGCCAGCTCGGCGAAGACGGCGAGGAGCTCCTCGACGTCCGCCGCCGTCTTCGCCTCGTCGAAGGCGATGCCGACGGTGCCCTCGTCGATCCGCCGCAGGTTCATGCCGCGGCGCGCCGCGGCGGCCACCGCCTCGTCCGCCGAGCGCCCGGCGAGGTCGACCCGCAGGGTGTCGAAGAACGGCGCGTCGGCCGGCCGGAAGCCGAGCCGCCGCAGCCCCTCCGCCGCCACCGCCGCCAGCGCGTGCACCCGCCGGGCGATCGCGCGCAGCCCCTCCGGCCCGTGGTAGACGGCGTACATCCCGGCCATGATCGCCAAGAGCACCTGCGCCGTGCAGATGTTGCTGGTCGCCTTCTCGCGGCGGATGTGCTGCTCGCGGGTCTGGAGCGCCATGCGCAGCGCGCGGTCGCCGTGGCGGTCGCGCGAGACGCCGATCAGCCGCCCGGGCACCAGGCGCTTGAGCTCGTCCTTGGCGGCCATGAAGGCGGCGTGCGGGCCGCCGAAGCCGAGCGGCACGCCGAAGCGCTGCGCCGAGCCCACCGCCACGTCCGCCCCCAGCTCGCCCGGCGAGGGCAGGAGCGCGAGCGCCAGGAGGTCGGTGGCGATCACCACCCGCGCCCCCGCCTGCCGCGCCCGCTCGATGGTCGGCCGGAGGTCGAGGAGGCGCCCGTCCTCGGCCGGCATCTGGAGCAGCACGCCGACGACGTCCGAGAGGTCCGCCGTCGCCGGGTCGCCCACCCGCACCTCGATCCCCTGCGCCTCGGCGCGCGTCTCGACCACCGCCCGGGTCTGCGGGAAGCAGTGGTCGGCGACGAAGAAGGCGCCGTCGGCACGTTCCCTGGGCGCCGCGGCGTAGCAGAGGTGCATCGCCTCGGCGGCGGCGGTCGCCTCGTCGAGGAGCGAGGAGTTGGCGATCGGCAGCCCCGTCAGGTCGGCGACCATGGTCTGGAAGTTGAGCAGCGCCTCGAGCCGGCCCTGGGAGATCTCCGCCTGGTACGGGGTGTACTGCGTGTACCACCCGGGGTTCTCCAGGATGTTGCGCTGGATCACCGGCGGAGTGACGGTGTCGGAGTAGCCGAGGCCGAGGAAGGAGCGGCAGACGCGGTTGGCGGCGGCGATCCCGGCCAGGCGGTCGAGGAGCTCGCGCTCGCCGGGCGGACGGCCGGCGGCGAAGCCCTCGACCGGCGACAGCGGCAGCTCGCGGCCGAGGCGGATCGCCCGCGGCACCGCGTCGGCGACCAGCCCGTCCAGCGACTCGGCGCCGACCGCGTCGAGCATGGCGGCGATCTCGTCGCGGTTCGAGCCGAGGTGGCGGCGCGGGAAGTCGTCGGTCGGGTCGAGGACGGAGGACGGGCGCTCCGCGGCCGGCGGCGGCGCGGGCGAGGAGCCGGGCGGCCGTCCGGCGTTCGCCGCCGGCGCCTCGGCGAGGGTGCTGTCGCTCACGGGGTACGGCTCCTTCCTGCGCGTCGCGGGGGTGCGGCGGCTGGCCCTACGTCCAGCCTCGCCGAATCATGAGCCCTGCTCGACGAACGCGGCGTACTTCTCGGCGCTCATCAGCTTCTTGAGGTCGTCCGCCGACGAGAAGCGCAGCTTGATCAGCCAGCCGTCGTGGTGCGGGTCCTCGTTGATCAGCTCCGGCTCGTCGGCCACCGCCTCGTTGACCTCGACGATCTCGCCGGCCACCGGGGTGTAGACCTCGGCCACCGCCTTGACCGACTCGATGGTGCCGATCTCGTCGCCGGCGTCGAACACCTGGCCGACCTCCGGCAGCTCGACGAACACCACCTCGCCGAGCTCCTCCTGCGCGAAGTGGGTGATGCCGACGACGCAGACGTCGTCCTCCACCCGCACCCACTCGTGGTCCTCGGTATAGAGCAGACCCTCGGGATACTCCATGCTCCCTCCTCCTCACCGGCCCCTCGCAGGACCAGACGGCGGTCGCCGCTCCCGCGGGCGCGGGGCCGACCGGCGCCGCGGGTCATTATGTCAGCGCTTGGCGCGCCGATAGAACGGCAGCTCGACCACCTCGACCGGCAGCCGGCGACCGCGCACGTCGACCTCGAGCGCGGTGCCGGGGACGGCGCGGTCGGGCGGCACGAAGGCCATCCCCAGAGCCTTCTCGAACGTCGGGCTCCAGGTGCCGGAGGTGACGCGGCCGATCGCCGCCTCGCCGCCGGCGGCGAAGATCGGATGCCCCTCGCGGGCGATGCCGCGGCCGCGCACCTCGAAGCCGATCAGCTTCTTGCGCGGCCCGGCCTCGCGGGCGGCGACCAGCGCCTGGCGGCCGATGAAGTCGCCCTTGTCGAGCTTCACCGTCCAGCCCAGCCCGGCCTCCCAGGGCGTCGTCTCGCCGTCGAGCTCGTGGCCGTAGAGGGCCAGCGCCGCCTCCAGGCGCAGCGTGTCGCGGGCGCCGAGACCGGCAGGCACCAGCCCCTCCTCGCGCCCCTCGTCGAGCAGCATCTCCCACAGGCCGGCGGCGTGCTCCGGCGCCACGTAGACCTCGAACCCGTCCTCGCCGGTGTAGCCGGTGCGCGACACCAGCGCCGGGAAGGGCCCGCAGTCCGACTGGGAGAAACTGTAGCTGCGCAGGTCGGCGAGGTCGGCGCGGACGATCGGGTCGAGGACGTCGACCGCGCGCGGCCCCTGGACGGCGACCAGCGCGTACTCGTGCCCCACGTCGCGCACCTCGACCGGGTCGCCCGGCCACTCGGCGGCGCGCGCCGCGATCCAGGCGAAGTCGGCGTCGGCGTTCGACGCGTTGGTGACCAGGAGCCACTCGCCGTCGCCGAGGTGGTAGCAGAGGAGGTCGTCGAGGTAGGTGCCCTCGGGGGTGAGAAGCGCCGAGTACTGCGCGCGCCCCACGGGCAGGCGCTCGACGTCGTTCGGGGTCAGGTGCTGGAGGAAGGCGGAAGCGCCCTTGCCGGCGATACGCACCTCGCCCATGTGCGAGACGTCGAAGATCCCGGCCGCGGCGCGCACGGCGCGGTGCTCCTCGACCAGCCCGGCGTACTGCACCGGCATCTCCCAGCCGGCGAACGGCACCATGCGGGCGCCGGCGGCGAGGTGCTGCGCGTGGAGCGGCGTCCGGCGCGGCTCGGCGGGCGCGCCGTCGCCCGGGGTGCGGACAGGGGTTTCCTCGCGCATCGGTGGCTCTCCGGGGGGTGCCGGGCGGACGCCGCGGCGGGAGGCAAGTTATCACAGGCGTAGGAATCGGAGCGGACGCGGGTTTCAGGGACAGAAGGGCGGCGGAGATGCCGCCCCAACGGATGGAAACGACCGTCGCGAGGAGCATCGCGTGAACCGCAAGACCTTCAGTCGCAAGTCCCTGTCCCTGCTGACGGCGGGCGTCGCCGTCGCCGGGCTGATCGCCGTGGCGCCGCTCACGGCGCAGGAAGGCGCCGGAGAAGGCCCTGGTCACGGCCCGGGCCACCGCAGGGGCGCTTTCGAACACGGCCCCGGCCACTTCGGCCACTCCGGCGGCCGGCACATGGAGCGGATGGCGCGCTTCCTCGAGCTGACCGAGGCGCAGCGCGAGGCCGCCCGCGCCCTCCACGAGGAGACGCGCGCCGCGATGGAGCCGCTCCACGAGCGGAGCCGCACCCTCCACCAGGAGCTGCGCGCGCTGCTCGACCAGGCGGACCCGGACCCGCTCGCCGTCGGCGAGAAGGCGATCGCGCTCGACGCCAGCCGCGACGAGATGCGCCGCCTCGGCGAGGAGACCCACGCCGAGTTCGAGGCGCTCCTCACCGCCGAGCAGCTCGAGAAGCTCGAGCAGCTCCACGAGCGCCGCGGCGGCGACCGTCGCCCGGGCCGCCTCCACCGCCGCGGTGCCGGCCACGGTGGCCACC
>DATABP010000344.1:0-6050 GCA_036259515.1 Thermoanaerobaculia bacterium
GACGGGCGTTTCGCCGTCGAGGTCGCCTGGGAGGAGCCGGGGGGCGACGCCGGCTCCGGACGCCGCCTGCCGCTGACCGACGACACCGGCGCCTTCTGGTTCTTCCGCGCCGACAACCCCGAGCTGGTCGTCAAGGTGCTCGACGCGCGCGTCGTCAACGGCCGCTTCTGGGTCTTCTTCGGCTCGCTGACCGACGTCGGCTTCGAGCTGACCGTCACCGACACCGCCACCGGCGAGTCGCGCCGCTACGACAACCCGCAGGGACACTTCGCCAGCCGCGGCGACACGGCGGCGTTCCCCGCGGCAGCGGCGGCGACCGCTTCAGCAGCGGCCCGGCCTCCTCGACGCTGAGGACCCGGACCGCCGCGGCGCGACCAGCGGCGGCGCAAGCTCGGTCCGCGAGGGGGGAGGCGGCACGGCCGCCCAGACGCAGAAACGCCCAGGACGGGCCGCCCTGGGGGGCCGTCCTGGGCGTCGTGGTCAGTGCCGGTGGGGGCTCAGACCGCGCGGACGTTCTCCGCCGCCGGGCCCTTCTGGCCCTGGACGATGTCGAACTGCACCTGCTGGCCTTCGGTCAGGCTCTTGAACCCGTTGCCCTGGATGGCGCTGTGGTGGACGAAGCAGTCCTTGCTGCCGTCCGACGGGGTGATGAAGCCGAAGCCCTTGGCGTCGTTGAACCACTTCACGGTACCGGTGGTGCTCATGTGACGTACTCCCTGAAAGTTTTCGCAGACCGCGGCCGGGAGACGTACGAGCTACTTCCGACGTACCGGTTTGCTGCGGGACGGCCCGCCATGGACCGCCCGCGTGAAACGCGCTTGCCGCCCCGTGCCCTGTGCCCGGGTCGCCCAAGCGACGCCGATGATAACACTTCCGGCCACCGGCCATTCCCGCAGCTCCTTCACCGCTTGAGCCGCCGCCCGCCCTCCTCGACGCTGAGGATCCACCCCACCACCTTCCCCGGCTGGATGCGCTCGCCGTCGTCCCAGAACTTGCGGTCCCGCACGTGGCGGCTGGAGGTGTCGTCGACGGGGATCGACTCGTAGCCGTCGCGGATGCGGCGGAAGCGGTCGCGCCAGGTGGCGCAGTTGGCGAGGCGGAGGTCGATCCAGCCGTCGCGGGCCCAGGTCTCGACCGCCTCCGGGGTGACCGGGGCCGCCTCGGCGTTGCCGGGGACCAGCACCTCGACGCCGCGGATCAGGCGGCCGTCGTCGAGCAGCACCGGGAGGCCGATCGCCGCGGCGTCGTTGGCGAGGTCCGGGCGGTCGAGGACGAGGCGGTTGACGCGGTCGCGGATCGCCTCGGGGGCGGCCTCGGCGACGTCGGCGAGGCGGCCGAAGGCCTCGCGCAGGAGGTGGGCCTCGTAGAGGAGCTTCGAGATGCGGGGCGGGCCGAGCATCTCGAAGGCGACCGAGGCGACGCCGTGCTCCTCCTCGAGCGCGCGCAGGCGCTGGAGCGCGTGGTGGCGGAGGACGCCGGCGCGATAGGTGGGGCCGAGGACGGCGGCGTCGAGGGCGCCGACCACGTCGTAGCCGGTCGACCGCCCCTCGATCTCGAGCACCGCGTACTGGGCGATCTCCTCCGGGGTGACGCTCTCCATCTGCTCGTCGGAGGTGACGGTCGAGAACTCCTCGAGCGCGAAGAGGCCGTTCTCGCCGGTGTCGACGAAGACGTTCTCGTAGGGGCGGCCGGTGCGGCGGGCGGCGGACTCGTCGCGGGTGGAGAGGGTGGCGCCGAGCGGGCGCGGCGCGGCCTCGACCGCTTCGAGCGCCCGGCCCTTGCGGCGGATCGGCCCGTGGGCGATGCGCTTCCAGGCGATCACCGCCGCCGGCTTGATCTCCTTGACCTGCGGCGCGCCCGGGGTGCGGCCCATCAGGAAGAGCAGCATCGACTGGGCGCCGGCCAGCGCGCTCTTCGACATCAGGGTGCGGCTCGGCCGCTCCTCGGAGTGGGTGTAGGGGATGTTGAGCCCCATGCCGCCGGTGCCGGTGGTGCCGATCTTGACGTAGGCGCGGGTGCCGGCGGCGAGGAGGCCGCGGTACATCACCTGGACGTGGCGGATCAGCCGCGGCACGTAGAGCCCTTCGAGCAGCGTCTCGACCGCCTCGGGGGTGAGCGCGCCCTCCTCGAGCTGGTGGGCCAGCGTCTCGGCGGACTTGAAGACGTCGCGGTAGGCGATGCCGGTGGCGGTGTTGACGCAGTCGACGACCACGTCCGGCCGCGACTCGGCGAGCAGCCGGTAGAGGGCGAAGCTCGCCAGCTCGGCGTCGTCCATCGGGCCGACCTGGGCCCACACTTTGAGCCGGCGGAGCGCGGCGCCACGAGCTGCCGCGAGCGCGTCCGGATGGAGGCCGAAGAGGTCGCCGGAGACGAGCGTCAGCGCGGTGTCGCCGGCCTCGGGAGCGAGCTCGCCGGCGGCGCTGCGCGCCTCCTCCTCGCGCAGGCTGTGGATCTGGATCTCGCGCGGCCGGCGGACGAGGAGCTCGCGGCACACCGCGGTGCCGACCATGCCGTAGCCGCCCAGCACCAGCACCTTCCTGCCCTGTAGGTCCACCCTCGCCCTCCTGTTCCGCGGTCGTCCCCCCGCCGCCTCGCCGGCCGTCGCCGCGCTCGTCCGTCTCCGGGTGGGGGGCGTGCCCGGCCGCCCCGCTCGCCGGCGGCCGGTGAAGAGGTTCCTCGCCGGGCGCATTCTATCGGCTGACCGCGACACGGCGCCGGCATGTGGGGAACCGGGCGCCGGCATGTAGAATCGAGATCCCGCGCCGCGGCGCGGCTCCCGATCCGACCTCTCACCTTCCGAGGTGCCCGCGATGCGTCACGAGGGAAATCACGTCAGCCGGCATGGCCTGGAGGAGCTCGGCATCGACGCCGGCACCGTCCACTGGAACCTGGTGCCGGCCGAGCTGTACGAGCACGCCGTCCGCCGCGGCGAGGCGGCGATCTCCGCCCACGGCGCGCTCTTGGCCGACACCGCCCCCCACACCGGCCGCTCGCCGAAGGACAAGTTCATCGTCCGCGAAGGGGAGAGCGAGGGCGACGTGTGGTGGGGCGAGGTCAACTGCCCGCTCCCGCCGGAGAGCTTCGAGCGCCTGCTCGGCCGGGTGCGCGACCACTTCCGGGGCCGCGAGCTCTACGTGTTCGACGGCTGGGCGGGCGCCGATCCCGCCACCCGGCTGCCGGTGCGGGTGGTCAGCGAGCGCGCCTGGCACAGCCTGTTCGCCCGCAACATGTTCATCGCCGAGCCGGACGGCGCGGCGCTCGGGGCCTTCGCCCCCGGCTTCACGGTGGTCCAGGCGCCCGGCGCCGTGTCCGTGCCGGAGGCCGACGGCACCCGCTCGGGCACCTTCATCGCGCTCTCCTTCGCCCGCCGCATGGTGCTGATCGGCGGCACCGAGTACGCCGGCGAGATCAAGAAGTCGGTCTTCTCGGTGATGAACTACCTGCTGCCGCGGCAGGGCGTGCTGTCGATGCACTGCTCCGCCAACTACGGGCGCGACCGGGACGATGTGGCGCTCTTCTTCGGCCTCTCGGGCACCGGCAAGACGACGCTCTCGACCGACCCCGGCCGCACGCTGATCGGCGACGACGAGCACGGCTGGAGCGAGGACGGCGTGTTCAACGTCGAGGGCGGCTGCTACGCCAAGGTGATCCGCCTCGACCCCGACGGCGAGCCGGAGATCTACCGCACCACGCGCACCTTCGGGACCATCCTCGAGAACGTCGTCTTCGACCCGGCGAGCCGCGAGGTCGACCTCGACGCCGACGCGAAGACCGAGAACACCCGCGCCTCCTACCCGCTCGACCAGCTCACCCACGTCGACCTCGGCGGCCGCGCCGGGCACCCGAGGAACGTCGTCTTCCTCACCGCCGACGCCTTCGGCGTGCTGCCGCCGATCTCGCGGCTCTCCGAGGAGCAGGCGATGTACCACTTCCTCTCCGGCTACACCGCCAAGGTGGCCGGCACCGAGCGCGGCGTCACCGAGCCCAAGGCCACCTTCAGCGCCTGCTTCGGGGCGCCGTTCATGCCGCTCCACCCCGGCGTCTACGCCCGTCTGCTCGGCGAGCGCATCCGCCGCCACGGCGCCCGCGTGTGGCTGATCAACACCGGCTGGAGCGGCGGCCCCTACGGCGAGGGGCAGCGGATCAAGCTGCGCCACACCCGCCGCATGGTGCAGGCGGCGCTCGCCGGCGAGCTCGACGGGGTGGAGACGGCGGAGGACCCGGTGTTCGGGCTGGCGGTGCCGAAGCGGGTCGAGGGCGTGCCCGACGAGCTCCTCCGCCCGCGGCAGACCTGGGGCGACCCGGCGCGCTACGATGCCAAGGCGGCGGAGCTGGCGGAGATGTTCGTCCGCAACTTCGAGCAGTTCGTCGGCGGGGTGAGCGACGCCGTCCGCGCCGCCGGGCCGCGGGTGGGGGCGGCGGCCCGGTCGTAGCGGGCGCCGCGGCGGGGAACAAGGCCCACGCCGGGGCTGTTGTGACCGGCGTCCGCTGAGATAAGCTCCGCCGTTCGCCGCGTGCGCGCCGCGCGGGCGCGATCCCGAGCCGGACCGATCCGAAGCACCACGAAGAGAGGACCCGCCGTGAAGAAGGACATCCATCCCGAGCTGCACGAGGTGACCGCGGTCTGCGCCTGCGGCAACACCTTCCAGACGTTGTCGACCAAGGACGAGCTGCGGCTGGAGATCTGCAACGAGTGCCACCCCTTCTTCACCGGGCGGCAGAAGCTGATCGACTCCGCCGGGCGCGTCGAGCGCTTCCAGCGCCGCTACGCCGGCCAGCGCTCGTAACCCCCGCCGCCCGGGGCGGCCCGCCGCGGCCGTCCCGGCGCCGAGCCTCCCGCGATGCTCGACAAGCTCTCCCAGATCGAGTCCACCCACGCCGAGCTGACCGCTCGGCTGGCCGACCCGTCGGTGATCTCCGACCGCCGCGCCTTCACCGAGGCGTCGAAGGCGCTGGCGGAGATCGACCCCGTGGTCTCGCTCTACCAGCGCTACAAGGCGGTGGAGCGCCAGCGGCGGGAGACGGCGGAGATGCTCGCCGGCCTGGGCCGCGAGGACGAGCTCGCCGATCTGGCGCGCGAGGAGCTCGCCGACCTCGAACGGCGGGAGGCCGAGCTCTCCGAGGCGCTGCGCGTCGAGCTCACCCCGCGCGACCCCAACGACCTCCGCAACGTGGTGCTCGAGATCCGCGCCGGCACCGGCGGCGACGAGGCGACGCTCTTCGCGGCCGAGCTCTTCCGCATGTACGGCCGCTACGCCGAGGAGCGCGGCTGGCGGGTGGAGGTGATCGACCTCCACGAGTCCGGCGTGCGCGGCGTCAAGGAGGTGTCGGCGATCGTCGAGGGCCGCGGCGCCTACTCGCGGCTCAAGTACGAGGCCGGCGTCCACCGCGTGCAGCGGGTGCCGGAGACCGAGGCGTCCGGCCGCATCCACACCTCGGCGGTCACCGTCGCGGTGCTCCCCGAGGCCGAGGACGTGGAGATCGAGGTCGACGAGAAGGACCTGCGGATCGACCGCTTCTGCGCCTCCGGGCCGGGCGGCCAGGGGGTCAACACCACCTACTCCGCGGTGCGCCTCACCCACCTGCCGACCGGCCTCGTCGTCTCCTGCCAGGACGAGCGCAGCCAGATCAAGAACAAGGCGAAGGCGCTGCGCGTGCTCAAGGCGCGGCTCTACGAGATGGAGCGCGAGCGCGCCGAGGCGGCGCAGTCCGAGGAGCGCCGGCGGATGGTCGGCTCGGGCGACCGCTCGGAGAAGATCCGCACCTACAACTTCCCGCAGAACCGGGTCACCGACCACCGCATCGGGCTGACCGTCCATCAGCTCCCGGACGTGCTCGCCGGCGACCTCGACCCGCTGGTCGATCCGCTGGTCGCCCACTTCCAGGCCGCCGAGCTCGAGCGCGCCTCGCGCCGCGGGCACTGATCACCTGATTTCCTGAGCGCCTGATTCGGTCCGCCGCTCGCCGGCGTCCGCTTCCCGGCTCCCGGCGGCACTCCATCGGTAGAGGTCCGGCCGGTCCCGGCGTCTTTCCCCCGTTCGATCCGGCCG
>DATABP010000345.1:0-16994 GCA_036259515.1 Thermoanaerobaculia bacterium
GCCCTCGGCCCGGGGCTCGGGCAGGGCGAGGAGACGGCGGCGGCGATCCGCGAGGTCGTCCTCGCCCTCGAGCTGCCGCTGGTGCTCGACGCCGACGGCCTCAACGCCTTCGCCGGCCGTGCCGAGGAGCTCCGCGCCCGCCGCGCCTTCACCGTGCTCACCCCCCATCCGGGCGAGGTCGCCCGCCTGCTCGGCGCCACCACCGCCGAGGTCCAGGCCGACCGCCTCGCCGCCGCCCGCCGCGCCGCCGAGGTCACCGGCGCCGTCGTCGTCCTCAAGGGCCACCAGACGCTGGTCGCCGAGCCTCCCGCCGCTCCCGGCCGACCCGGCGCCGTGTGGATCGCCCCGACCGGCAACCCCGGGATGGCGAGCGGCGGCACCGGCGACGTCCTCACCGGCGTCCTCGGCGCGCTCGTCGCCGGCCTCGGACCCGGTGTGCCCGCGGTCGGACTCGGCGTCTTCGTCCACGGCCTCGCCGGCGACCTCGCCGCCGCCACCGTCGGCGAGACCTCGCTCTCCGCCTCCGATGTCATCGCCGCGCTGCCGTCGGCGTTCCGTCACCTGCCGGAGATGGAGTGAGCGCCGCCCGCCGCCTCCTCGCCACCACCGCCGGGGAGGACGAGACCGTCGCCCTCGGCCGCCGGCTGGCCGCCCGCCTCGTCCCCGACGGCGTCCTCCTCCTCTCCGGCGACCTCGGCGCCGGCAAGACCGTGCTCGCCCGCGGCGTCGCCGCCGGGCTGGGGCTGCCGCCGGACGAGGTGCAGTCGCCGACCTATACTCTCGTCCGCGAGCACCGCGCCCCGTCCGGGCAGCGGCTCGTCCACCTCGACCTCTACCGGCTGGAGCCGGAGGAAGCCGCCGAGCTGGGGCTCGACGAGACGTTCGCCGCGCCCGGCGTCAAGGTGGTCGAGTGGGCGGAGCGGCTCGTCGCGCCGCCCCCCGGAGCCCTCGCCCTGGAGCTGGTCCGCGTGCCGGGCGGGCGCGAGGTGTGGGAGGTCGGCGGCGGAGAGGAGGGGACGGCGCCGGGTCGTCCGATCGAGCACGACAGCGAGGAGGAGAGGGTCCGATGAAGATCGAAAGGGTGGGCGTCGTCGGCTGCGGGCTGATGGGCGCCGGCATCGCCGAGGTCAGCGCGCGGGCGGGCTACGAGACGGTCGTCCGCGAGGTCAGCGAGAGCCTGCTCGAGAAGGGGCTGGGGAGGATCCACGGCTCGCTGGGTCGGGCGGTGGAGAAGGGGAAGCTCGAGGACGCCGAGCGCGAGCGGACGCTCGGGCGGCTCACCGGCACCGTCGACCTCGCCGAGCTCGCCGAGTGCGACCTCGTCGTCGAGGCGATCGTCGAGAACGTCGACGAGAAGCTCGGCACCTTCCGCAGCCTCGACGAGGCGGTGCAGCCGAAGGCGATCTTCGCCTCGAACACGTCGTCTTTGACCATCACCCAGCTCGCCATGGGCTCGGGGCGGCCGGAGCGCTTCGTCGGGCTCCACTTCTTCAACCCGGTGCCGGTGATGAAGCTGGTCGAGGTGGTGCGCACGCTGGTCACCGCCGACGAGGTCTTCCACGGCGCCACCGACTTCGTCCGCGCGCTGGGCAAGGAGCCGATCGCCTGCCGCGACAACTCGGGGTTCATCGTCAACCGGCTGCTCGTGCCCTACCTGCTCGACGCCATCCGCGCGCTCGAGGAGGGGGTGGGCTCGGTGGAGGACATCGACAAGGGGATGCAGCTCGGCACCGGCTACCCGATGGGGCCGTTCACGCTGCTCGACTTCGTCGGCCTCGACACCACCTACTACATCGCCGAGATCATGTTCACCGAGTACCGCGAGAAGCGCTTCGCGCCGCCGCCGCTCCTCAAGCAGATGGTGCAGGCGGGGCGGCTGGGCAGGAAGAGCGGGCGGGGGTTCTACGACTACTCCGCCAGGTAGCGCCGCGCGCCGGATGCTAGAATCGGTCGTCGGCCCCGCCGTCCGCCGTGATCCGGGGGCCGCCCGCCTCCGTCCGCCGAGGCCGAGATCGTCGAGGACATCGCGATTCCACCCCGCATGACGAAGCTCACCCTCGCCGAGGAGGGTCTGGAGGCCATCTTCGGCACCCACGACGAGAACCTGCGGCGCATCGAGCGGGAGTTCGGGGTCACCGTCACCGCGCGCGGCGCCGAGGTGGCGGTGCACGGCGAGCCGGAGGAGACGGCGCCGGTCGAGCACCTGCTGCGCGAGCTGTCGGCGCTGGCGGCGAGCGGCTACCACCTGCGGCCGTCGGAGGTGCAGACGGCGATCCGGGTGGTCCGCGAGGCGCCGGACAGCTCGCTGGCCGAGTTCTTCTCGCCCGAGGGGCCGCTCGAGGCGGCGCGGCGGCTGGTCGCGCCACGGAGCAGCAAGCAGCTCGGCTACATGAAGGCGATCGCCGAGCACGACCTGGTGATCTCGATCGGCCCGGCGGGGACGGGGAAGACCTACCTCGCCGTCGCCATGGCCGCCTCCGACCTCCTGGAGAAGAAGGTCAAGCGCATCGTGCTGGCGCGGCCGGCGGTCGAGGCGGGGGAGAAGCTGGGCTTCCTCCCCGGCGACCTGGCGGAGAAGGTCAACCCGTACCTGCGGCCGCTCTACGACGCGCTCTACGACGTGATCGGCTTCGAGAAGGTGGGGCGGCTGCTCGAGCGGCAGATCATCGAGGTGGCGCCGCTCGCCTTCATGCGCGGGCGGACGCTCAACGACAGCTTCATCATCCTCGACGAGGCGCAGAACACCACCCCCGAGCAGATGAAGATGTTCCTCACCCGCATCGGCTACAACTCGAAGGCGGTGATCAACGGCGACGTCACCCAGGTCGACCTGCCGTCCGGGCGCGCCTCGGGCCTGGTCGAGGCGCAGGACGTGCTCGCCGGCATCCCGGGGATCTCGTTCTTCCGCTTCACCAAGGCCGACGTCGTCCGCCACCCGCTGGTGCAGAAGATCGTCAACGCGTACGAGAGCTTCGAGGAGCGCCGCACCGCCCGCCCCGCCGAGGAGCCGGCGGTGCCGGTGTCCGGCTGATCCGGCTGCCCCGGGCCGCGGCGCGCCGCGGCCCGCAATCGACGATGGACCGAACCGAGCCCGAGCCCGCCGCCCCCGGCCGCCCCGCCCGCGGACCGCGCCCCGCCGAGGAGCGGCCGCGCGGCAACGGCGAGGCCGCCCGCCCGCCGGCGCCGCGGCGCTCCCAGCGCGGCGACCCGGAGGAGCGCGCCGAGCGCCTGCTGCGCTCGCTCCAGGAGCGCTGGTGGGGCCTCCTCGACAGGCCGCTCCTCTGGCTCGGCGTCTTCCTCGTCCTGGGCGCCTGGGGGCTCACCCCCGGCGGCTTCTTCTTCCGCCCGGAGATCCCCGCCGACTCGATCGCCCCGCGCGACGTCCTCGCCCCGGCCGACCTCCTGGTGCTCGACCAGGAGGCCACCCGCGAGAAGCAGCGCCGCGCGCAGCAGGAGGTGCTGCCGGTCTACGACCTCGACCTCTCGGTGATCGCCGAGCGCGAGGCGGAGCTCGAGCGCGCCTTCGCCGGCGGACGGCGGCTGGTCGGCGCCGACCCCGGCGCCTTCCGCGGCGACGCCCGCCGCCGCGCCCTGGCCGAGCGCCTGGCGCGCGACAGCGGGCTCGAGATCACCCCGGAGCAGGCGGGCGTCCTCGCCACCTGGGCGTTCGCGCCGGACCTCGAGGACCGCCTGAAGAGCCTCGCCCGCCAGGTCGCCCGCCGCGGCGTGGTCGCCGCCAAGGGGGCGCTCCTCGAGCACCGCATGCGCGGCATCACGCTGCGCGAGGTCGCGAGCGGCCAGGAGCGCGCCCACTTCGACCTCTACGACCACCTCGGCTACCCGGACGAGCTGCGCGAGTTCCTGGAGGCCGAGATGCGCGACTGGCCGGGGCTGACCGCCGACGAGCGCTCCGCGCTGATCGACCTCTCGCTCGCCAACCTGCAGCCCAACCTCCACCCCAACCGCGCCGAGACGCTGGCCCGTCGCGAGGCCGCCGCCCGCGCGGTGGCCCCCGCCTTCAACCGGATCAGCAAGGGGGAGGTGATCGTCCGCCACGGCGACCGCGTCGACGCCGGCACCGCCCAGCTCCTCGCCGAGATCACCGGCCGCCGCCGCTGGCGCGAGCGCCTGCTGCCGCTGGCCGGCGTGCTGGCGCTCCTCGGCATGGCGGCCGGCGCGCTGTGGCTGGGGCTCCAGCGCGAGCGCTCCGGCGCCGGCGGGCGGCAGCGCCTGTTCGCCGAGTCGCTGCTGCTCTTGGTGCTGGCGATCCTCGGCGCCAAGTTCGGCTTCCTCACCGCCCGCGCGCTGGGCGGCGCCTTCGACGTGGCGCCGTTCTCCTCGGTCGACAGCTACGTCTACGCCATTCCCTTCGCCTCGCTGGCGCTGGTCGCGGCGCTCCTCCTCGGGCGCAACCCGGCGGTGGTGCTGTCGCTCCTCCTCTCGCTCCTCGCCGGCCGGCTGGCGCCGGGGGCGGGCTGGCAGGTGGCGGTGTTCAGCCTCGCCGGCTCGCTGGCCGCCGTCTACGCGCTCGAGCGCTACCGGGTGGAGCAGCGGATGGTGCTCACCCGCGTGGGGCTCCTCGTCGGCGTGGTCAACGTGGGGACGGTGCTGGTGCTCCTGGCGCTCGGCAACGACTTCGGGACCAGCCCGGTGCAGGTGCTCTTCGACCTCACGCTGGCCTTCGCCGGCGGGCTGGTGGTGGGCGCGGCGGCGGCGTTCATGGTGCCGGTGCTCGAGTCGGTGCTGGCGATCACCACCCACATCAAGCTCGTCGAGCTGGCGAACACCAACCTGCCGCTCCTCCGCCGGCTGGCCTTCGAGGCGCCGGGCACCTTCCAGCACTCGCTGATGGTCGCCAACCTCGCCAAGGAGGCCTGCGAGGCGGTGGGCGCCGACGCCACCCTGGCCTACACCGGCGCGCTCTACCACGACGTGGGCAAGGTGTTCCGCGCCGAGTACTTCGTCGAGAACCAGCGCGGCGGCCAGAACCGGCACGACCGGCTGGCGCCGTCGATGAGCGCCCTGATCCTGATCAACCACATCAAGGACGGCGTCGACCTGGCCCGCAAGCACCACCTGCCGCAGCCGATCGTCGACGCCATCGAGCAGCACCACGGCACCCGGCTGATCAAGTACTTCTACAACCGGGCGCTCGAGCGCGCCGACCCCGACACCGAGGAGGTCAGCGAGGAGAAGTACCGCTACCCGGGGCCCAAGCCGCAGAGCAAGGTGATGGGCGTCCTGATGCTCGCCGACGGCGTGGAGGCGGCCAGCCGCACGCTGATCGAGCCGACGCCGCTCAAGGTGCGCACGCTGATCCGCACCATCGTCGACGACTGCCTGCGCGACGGCCAGCTCGACCAGACCGACCTGACCCTCGCCGACCTGCGCCGCGTCCAGGAGGCGTTCCTGCGCGTGCTGACCACCATCTACCACCAGCGCATCGACTACCCCGGCTTCGACTTCAACGCCGCGCCCGGCCGGCCGGCCGGCGGCAAGGTCGAGCGGCTCGGCGCCCGCGGCGAGGCGATGCGCGCCCGCGGCGCGGGCTGAACGATTTGCCCCCACCCCCCGAGATCGCGCTCCACAACCCGAACCGCTACCCGGAGGCCGCCGCCGGCGCCTTGCGGCCGTGGCTCGCGGCGCTGCTGGTCGACCGCGCCCCGGAGGCGGCGAGCTTCGCCGTGCGCTTCGTCGGCGACCGCGCGATGCGGGCGATGAACCGCGACTTCCGCGGCAAGGACAGGACCACCGACGTGCTCTCCTTCCCCGGCGGCGACACCCCGGAGGGCCGGCACCTGGGCGACCTCGCGGTGTCGGTGCCGGCGGCGCGGCGGCAGGCGGCCGAGCAGGGGGTGGCCGTGGAGCGCGAGCTCCGCCGCCTCCTCCTCCACGGCGTGCTCCACTGCCTGGGCCACGACCACGAGACCGACGGCGGCGAGATGGAACGGCTGGAGCGGCGCCTGGCGCGCCGGTGGCTCGATGCTTGAGGCCGGCTGGCTGGCGCTGGCGCTCGCCGCCGGCGGCGGGGTGGCGATGGTGCTCTCGGCGCTCCTCGAGCGGAGCGGCCCCGTCCGCCTCCGCCACTGGGCGGAGGAAGCGGGCGGCGGCCTCCTCGCGCTGTTCGAGCACCCGGCGCGCTTCGAGAGCTATCGCTTCCTCCTCTCCTTCCTCGGCAAGACCGCGCCGGTGCTGGTGGCGGTGACCCTCGCCTCCTTCCTCCGGGCGCTCGGCGTGGCGTGGCCGGGGTGGTGGGCGGTGGGCGCCGTGGCGCTCCTCGTCGCCGCCGTCGAGACCATCAACCGGCGGCTCGTCGCGCAGCGCGCCGAGGCGTCGCTCGCCGGTCTCACCGTGCTCTACCGGCTGCTCCGCGTCCTCCTGTGGCCGGCGGTGGTGGCGCTGGCGCCGCTCGCCCCGGCCGACCGCGGCGGCGAGAACGGCGAGGAGCGCCCCGACGAGGAGGAGGACGAGGTCTCCGACGAGGAGATCGAGGCCTACATCGAGCTCGGCACGCGCGAGGGCATCCTCGACGGCGACGAGGGCGACTACCTGTGGGGGATCGTCGACTTCGGCGACACCCAGGTGCGCAGCGTGATGACGCCGCGGGTCGACATGGTGGTCGCCGCCGCCGACGAGGACCTCGAGGCGCTCGCCGCCCGCTTCCTCGACTCCGGCCACTCCCGGCTGCCGCTCTACGAGGAGTCGATCGACCGGATCGCCGGCATCCTCCACATCCGCGACCTCTTGCGCGGCCTGCGCTCGCCCGAGCCGCGCCCCGCCGCCCGCGAGCTGATGAAGGCGCCGTTCTTCGTCCCCGAGCGCCGCCCGCTCGACGAGCTGCTCAAGGAGATGCAGGCACGCTTCCAGCAGATGGCGATCGTGCTCGACGAGTACGGCGGCACCGCCGGGCTGGTGACGGTGGAGGACCTGCTCGAAGAGATCGTCGGGGAGATCTTCGACGAGGACGAGGTGGCGGTGGCGAGCGAGCCGGTGGCGCTGGGCGACGGCTCGTGGCGGCTCGACGGGAGGAGCCCGGTCGACGTGCTCGACGAGATCTTCGACGTCGACCTCGAGGAGGAGCCGTACGAGACGGTGGCCGGGCTGGTGCTGTCGGTGCACGGCCAGGTGCCGGAGGAGGGCGCGGTCGTCGTGTCGCACGGCCTGCGCCTCCTCGTCGAGCAGGTCGGCGCCCGGCGCATCCAGGTGGTGCGGGTGGAGAAGGCGGTGCCGGCGGTCGAGGACGGCACCGGCGTCGCCGGCGGGGGAGAGGAGGAGCTCGAATGAGCGCGGCGAAGGCGAAGCGGGAGGGCGGCACGGCGGCGGAGCCGGCGACCCCGGCGGCCCCCGGCAAGGCGGGCACGGTCGCCCTGGTCGGCCGCCCCAACGCCGGCAAGTCGACGCTGATGAACCAGCTCCTGCGGGAGAAGCTGGCGATCGTCAGCGACAAGCCGCAGACGACGCGCCACCGGATGATCGGGATCCTCTCGACCGAGCGCGGCCAGATGGTGTTCCACGACACCCCGGGCATCCACCGCCCGCTCCACGACATGAACCGGCGGATGATGAGCGAGGCGGTCGACGCGCTCTCGGGCTCGGACGTCGTCTGCGTGCTGATCGACGCCGCCGAGGCGCCCGGCGCCGGCGAGACCTACCTGCTCGATCTCGTCGCCCAGGTCGAGGGCCCCAAGGTGGCGGCGCTCAACAAGGTCGACGCGATCAACAAGGGGCGCCTCCTGCCGCGCATCGAGAGCCTCGCCGCCCGCGAGGTCTTCGCGGAGATCGTCCCCGTCTCGGCGCTGACCGGCGACGGCACCGACGTCCTCCTCGACATCCTCTGGCGCCTCCTCCCCGAGGGCCCGCCGCTCTACGACACCGAGCTCCTCACCGTCCACCCGGAGCGCTTCCTCGCCGCCGAGCGCATCCGCGAGAAGGTCCTCGCCCACACCCGCCAGGAGCTCCCCTTCGCCACCGCCGTCCTCGTCGAGGGCTGGCAGGAGGAGCCCGGCCGCGACCTCACCCGCATCTTCGCCACCATCCTCGTCGAGCGCGCCAGCCAGAAGAAGATCCTGATCGGCAAGGCCGGCCAGATGATCAAGACCATCGGCACCGAGGCGCGGCTGGACCTGGAGGAGATGCTGGGCCGGCGGGTGTACCTCGACCTCCACGTCCGCCACGAGCCGGACTGGCGGGGCAGCCGGCGGATCCTCGCCGAGCTGGAGCGGGACCTCTACACGCGGCTGGGGTAGGGGGAGGGGGAGGTGCGATGAGCGACGAACCGAAGGAACGGGCGTTTGTCGCGTTCGATTGGTCGGGAGCAGAGAAGGCGTACGAGGAGGCGATCTGGATGGCGCTGGTCCAGCAAGGACGCCTCCAGCGCCTCGAGAATGGGTTCCAACGAGCACGAGTCGCTGATGAACTGATTCAGGTAGAGAAGGAACACGGGCGCCTCACCGTGGGCTTCGACTTCGCCTTCTCGTTTCCCGAATGGTTTGTCCGGCGGCAAGGCGCCGCTTCAGGCCCGGAGTTCTGGACTATTGCTGAGCAACGGCTCGAGGTATGGATTGGAGGTGAGACACTCCAGCCTCCCTTCCATCTCGGCAGGTGGGGCGATGGAACCTGCGCCGAATTCGCAAGGTTCCCCAACAAGCGCGCGACCGACCCTGCTGAGGCCGACTCCTGCTTTCATCTCCAGGGTCCGAAGCAGGTCGGCCGCGGTGCGCTCAGGGGGTTCGCCGTTCTCAGGAAGCTAGAACAGAGCGGGTTTAAAATCTGGCCCTTTGATCCGCCTTCCGTATCGTCCTCTCTGGTGATCGAAATCTATCCTCGTCGTCTCTACGAGGAGCCAAGAGTTTCCAAGGGAAAGTGGCGTGAGCGAGTTCGCTACCTGAAGGAGCATCATCCCAAGCAAGATCCCGCGATGCTGGAGAGAGCAGCTGGGAGTGACCATGCTTTCGACGCGGCTGTCTCAGCGCTCAGGATGGCTGGCTGCGCAAGCGAGCTCGACTCGCTCAGGGAAGGCGAGCCCCACGAAAAGATCGAAGGAAGGATCTGGCGACCGGCAGGGTGAGCTATTCTACATGATTGCCCGAGGCGACCGTCTCGGAAAGCACTTCGTCCGACTGACGGCTTCGCTCTTCCCGCACTTCCGCAACGAGGTCTCCATAGGCACCGTAGCGGCGTGCCAGGTCACGGCGCTCCTTAGAAGCTTTCTGGAGCCATTCCAGATTCTCGCGCCGTCGACGCTCTTCCTCTTTTAGGTGCATGGGCGAAGAGGGGGTGCTCTCTGATCAGCAACCAGACGAACTCCGCACCGGCGGCGCGGGCGCGGCGGTAGAGCGGGCCATCCGCCGTCCACAAGGGTGCGCCCAGCGAATCGGCGAGGGCGAGGTAGGTCGCGTCGTAGGCGACGAGGTCGCCGAGACGGTCCGCCCAGGCCAGGGCGCCGGCGAGGAGATCGGCGTCGGGAGCGACGGTGGTGATCGGGAAGGCGAGCAGAGCGTCGAGAGCGTCGTACGCGGTGATGCCGCCGAGTCGGTCCGCGACCGCGGACTTCCGGATTGCCGACACCGCCTCGTACAGCCACAGGCTGGGTGCGAAGAGCTGGGCTCCCTCCTCGAGCCAGCCCGCGAGCCTCCGGTGGGCTTCCGCCGAGTAGTCGACCGGGAGTGCGTCCGCGATCAGCAGGTTGGCGTCGACGACGACGCGCATCACGGCGCTTCGGTCGGTGGAATGCCCCGGCGTTCGAGGTCGCGTCGAGCTTCGAGTGCGAGCTCGGCCGGCAGCACGCCGACTCTGCGCTCGATCTGTTCGCGGACCTCCCGGAGCCGCTCCAGAGCCTCCAATCCCCGGGCCTTCCTCGCCTGTCGGTCCTCCATCCATTCGTCGACCACCTGGCGCAAGACTTCCGACACCGTCACCTCCTGGCGCTCGGCGAGCTTGGCGAGCGTGGCGTGCTGGTCGGGGCGAAGGAAGAGCTGTGTTCGGTGCAAGCGCATGCGGCAATTGTACACCGCGATAGGTGTAGTGACGGTCACTGACGTAGTGGCGCTACCATCCCGCCGATGCCCATCACCCCCTCCGTCGCTCCCGCCGCCTTCCGGCAGCAGACGCTGATCCGCGACACGTTGCGCCGCTCGCGGACGCCGCCGGCGACGTGCTGACCGAGCTCGTCCGCCGAGCGCCGTCTCGCATGAGCCTCTCCAGCGCCGAAGCCCTGGTCCTCGCCGTCGTCGACCTCCACGACCGCGACAAGATCGTCACCTTCCTCACCCGCGAGCGCGGCAAGCTGCGCGGGGTTGCGCGGGGGGCGCGGCGCAAGTACAGTCGCTTCGCCGGCCAGCTCCAGCCCCTGGCCAAGCTGGCGATCACCTGGTACGAGAAGGAGGGGCGGGAGCTGGTGCGCATCTCCGGGGCCGAGGTGGTCGCCCTGCCCACCCGGCTCCAGGGCGACCTCGAGGGCATCCTCGTCGGCAGCTACCTCGCCGAGCACCTGATCGAGCTGGTGCAGGAGAACGAGCCGGCGGAGCTGTACTTCCGGCTGCTCGACGCGACGCTCGGGGCGCTCGCCGCCGGGGTCGACCGGGATCTCGTGACCCGCTGGTTCGAGGTCTGGGCACTCCAGCTTGCGGGCGTGTTCCCGGTGCCGGAGGAGTGCCCGCGCTGCGGCCGGCCGTACGCGGCGGCCGGCGGCGCGGTGCTGCCGGCCTCGGGGGAGTCGCTGGTCTGCCGCGACTGCGCCGGCGGCGCGGCGGAGATCGGCGGGGCGCAGGCGGTGCCGCCGGAGGTGCTGGGGCTGGTCGCCCGCTTCGCCCGCGAGCGGCCGGCGGAGCTCGCCGCCCAACCGCCGCGGACGGCCGACCTGCGGCGGATCGAGGAGCTGACCGGCCGCGTGCGGCGGGCGTTCCTCGAGCGCGAGCTGCGAAGTTACGTGGTGATGCAGCGCACGCTGGCCGGGTTCTGACCGACGCGGCCGGGGAGACCGAACGAGCTTGAGCGACCATCCGCGCGCCGGCGACTCCGGCACCCACACCTTCCAGGACCTGATCCTCCGGCTGTCGCGCTTCTGGGCCGACCAGGGATGCGTGCTGCAGCAGCCGTACGACCTCGAGGTCGGCGCGGGCACCATGCACCCGGACACCTTCCTCCGCGTGCTCGGCCCCGAGCCGTGGCGGGTGGCCTACGTGCAGCCCTCCCGCCGCCCCGCCGACGCCCGCTACGGCGAGAACCCGTTCCGCCTCGGCAAGCACTACCAGATGCAGGTGATCCTGAAGCCCGCCCCGAAGGACGTGCAGGCGCTCTACGTCGGCAGCCTCCAGGCGATGGGCATCGATCTCGCCGTCCACGATCTCCGCTTCGAGGAGGACAACTGGGAGGCGCCCACCCTCGGCGCCTGGGGTGTCGGCTGGCAGGTGATGCTCGACGGCATGGAGATCACCCAGTTCACCTACTTCCAGCAGGCCGGCGGCCTCGAGCTCGACCCGGTGTCGGTGGAGATCACCTACGGCCTCGAGCGGATCACCATGTTCCTCGGCCTGTCGAAGAACGTCTACGACGTCGAGTGGGTCGAGGGGGTGACCTACGGCGAGGTGCGGCACCAGGACGAGGTCGAGTCCTCCCGCTACTACTTCGAGCTCGCCGACGTGCCGTTCCTCCAGCAGCAGCTCGACGGCTGGGAGCGCGAGGCGCGGCGCTGCCTGGAGGCCGGCGCGGTGCTGCCGGCCTACGAGTGCGCGCTCCGCTGCTCGCACCTCTTCAACGTGCTCGACGCCCGCGGCGCCGTCTCGGTGACCGAACGGGTAGGGATGATCAAGCGGGTGCGCGACCTCGCCGTCGCCTGCGCCCGCGCCTACGTCGACAGCCGCGAGCGGCTCGGTCATCCGCTGCTGGCGCGGCGGCGGGGCGGCGGCGAGGCGGCGAGGGACATGGCCGGGGAGCCGGAGGCGGCGCCGGAGCCGGCCGAGGCGCCGGCCGCGGGAGCGGCGGAATGAGCGAGGCAGCCCAGGCGCATGGCGAGTACCTGCTCGAGGTGCGCGCCGAGGAGATCCCCGCCCGCATGCTGCCGCCGGCCGCCGCCGAGCTCGCCCAGCGCCTCCGCGAGCGGCTCGCCGAGCGCGGCATCGAGCCGGCCGACGTGGAGACCGCGTTCACCCCGCGGCGGCTGGTGCTCCTCGCCCGCGGGCTGCCCGAGCGCGAGCCGGACCGCGAGGAGCGGCTGGTCGGCCCTCCCGTCTCGGTCGCCTTCGAGGACGGGCAGCCGACCCCGGCCGCGCTCGGCTTCGCCCGCCGCACCGGGGTGGCGCCGGAGGCGCTGGAGCGGATCGCCACCGACAAGGGCGAGTACCTCGCCGCCACCCAGCGCACCGCCGGCCGCCCCACCGCCGAGGTGCTCGCCGAGGTCGTCCCGGAGGTCCTCGCCCGCCTCTACTGGGCGAAGACGATGCGCTGGGGGAGTGGCCACGGCCCGTGGGTGCGGCCGGTGCACGGCGTGGTCTCGCTCCTCGACGGCGAGCCGGTGCCGTTCCGGCTCTTCGACGTCGAGGCGGGGCGGGAGACGGTCGGCCACCCGGTGCTCTCGCCCGAGCCGTTCGCCGTCGCCGACGCCGCCGACCACCGCCGGAAGCTCGCCGCCCGCCGGATGATCCTCCGCCCCGAGGACCGCCGCGCCCGGCTCCTCGACGGCTTCCGCGCCGCCGCCTCCGAGCTCGGCGGCACGCTGGTCGAGGACGACGAGCTGCTCGACCGCCTGGCCGCCATCTGCGAGATCCCCGGCGTGCTGGTCGGCGCCCTCGACGAGGAGTTCCTCGAGCTGCCGCGCGAGGTGCTGATCGCCAGCCTGCGCGACCACCAGAGCGCGCTGACCGTCGAGGAGGCGGGGGAGCCGGCGCGGAACGGTGAAGGCGGCGGCCGGCGCCTCCTGCCCTTCTTCCTCACCGTGATGGACCGCCCGGACGACCCGGCGGGCCGCGTCCGCGCCGGCAACGAGTGGGTGGTCGCCGCCCGCCTCGCCGACGCCCGCTTCTTCTACCGCGAGGACCGGAAGCTCCCGCTCGCCGACCGCGTCGACCGGCTCGCCGCGCTGACCTTCCACGAGAAGCTGGGCAGCTACCGCGACAAGACGGAGCGCATCGTGGCGCTCGCCGACACCCTGTGCGCCGCCCTCGGCTGGGACGAGGAGCGCGCCGCCGCCGTCGCCGCCGGCCGCCTGGCCAAGGCCGACCTCGGCACCGAGATGGTCAAGGAGTTCACCTCGCTCCAGGGCGTCGTCGGAGGGCTCTACGCGCGCGAGGACGGCCATCCCGAGCCGGTGTGGCGGGCGGTCTACGACCAGTACCTGCCGGCGACCACCGACGACCCCATCCCGCGCGGCCGCGCCGGCCGGGCGGTGGCGCTCGCCGACCGCCTCGACACCCTGGTCGGCATCTTCGGTCTCGGCCTGGTGCCCACCGGCAGCCGCGACCCCTTCGGGCTGCGCCGCGCGGCCCAGGGGGTGGTGCGGATCGCGCTCGAGGGCGAGATGTCGTTCGACCTCGACCTCCTCGCCGCCAAGGCGGCGCGCCTCTACCGCGAGGCGGGGGTGGCCGGCTTCGACCAGCCGGAGGAGGTGGTCGAGCGGCTGCGGCCGTTCCTCGACGACCGCGTGCGGCACCTCCTCGGCCTGGCGGGGTACGCCTACGACGAGATCGAGGCGGCGCTGGCGGTGGGCGGCGCCGACCTGCCGGACCTCGCGCGCCGCGTCGCCGCCCTCCACGCCGCCCGCGGCTCGGCCGACTTCCTCTCCGTCGTCCTCGCCGCCAAGCGCATCGCCAACATCATCCGCGAGCACGAGGAGTACCCGCTCGACCCCGAGGCGTTCGCCGAGGACGCGGAGCGGGAGCTCCATCGCGCCTACCAGGCGCTGCGCGGCGAGATCGACGAGGCGGCCGCCGCCGGCGACTACGAGCGCGGGCTGGCGCGCATCGCCGGCTTCGCCGGCGCCCTCGACCGCTTCTTCGTCGAGGTGCTGGTGATGGCCGAGGACCGCCGGCTGCGGCGCAACCGGATCGCGCTCCTCCAGGCGATCCACCGCACCGTCTCGCGGGTGGCGCGGCTGCCCGAGATGGTGGTGGAGAAGGCGGAGTATCGACGATAGGGGAATCGAGCTTCGGGAGGCGGCATGAGCGAGAAGTGGGTCTACGCGTTCGGCGGCGGTTCGGCGGAGGGACGGGGCGACCAGAAGGAGCTCCTCGGCGGCAAGGGGGCGGGCCTGGCCGAGATGAGCCGGCTGGGCATCCCGGTGCCGCCGGGCTTCACCCTCACCACCCGCGCCTGCATCGCCTACCGCCGGGCCGGCGGCGAGCCGCCGCCGGGGCTCGCCGAGGAGGTGGCGGAGAACATGGCGCGGCTCGAGGAGCTGGCCGGCCGCCGCTTCGGCGACCCCGCCGACCCGCTCCTCGTCTCGGTGCGCTCCGGCGCCGCCCAGTCGATGCCGGGGATGATGGACACCGTCCTCAACCTCGGGCTGACCCGCGACGTCGTCGCGGCGCGGATCGCCGCCGGCGGCGACGCCCGCTTCCGCCGCGACGCCTACCGGCGCCTCTTGACCATGTACGGCGACGTCGTCCTCGGCGTGCCGCACCGCGAGTTCGAGCGGGTGCTCGCCGCCGCCCGCGAGCGGCAGGGGGTGGCGACCGACGCCGAGCTCTCCGCCGACAGCCTCGCCCGGGTGGTCGAGGAGTTCGAGGCGCTGGTCGAGCGCCACACCGGCCACCCCTTCCCGCAGGACCCCCAGGAGCAGCTCTGGGGCGGCATCCGCGCCGTCTTCGACTCCTGGGACAACCAGCGCGCCCGGAGCTACCGCCGCCTCCACGGCCTGCCCGACGACATGGGCACCGGCGTCAACGTGCAGGCGATGGTGTTCGGCAACCGCGGCGAGGACTGCGCCACCGGCGTCGCCTTCACCCGGAGCCCGGCCACCGGCGAGCCCGGGATCTACGGCGAGTTCCTGGTCAACGCCCAGGGCGAGGACGTGGTCGCCGGCATCCGCACGCCGCAGCCGATCGAGCCCGCCCCCGGCGCCGAGGGAGCCGCCGCCGGCGGCCTCGCCGCCCGTTTCCCCGAGGCGCACCGCGAGCTGGTGGAGGTCTGCGCCCGGCTCGAGGCGCACTACCGCGACATGCAGGACGTCGAGTTCACCATCGAGCGCGGGCGCCTCTACATGCTCCAGACGCGGACCGGCAAGCGCACCGGCCCGGCCGCGGTGCGCATCGCCGCCGACCTGGTCGCCGACGGGCTGATCGACGAGAAGACCGCGATCCTGCGCGTCGAGCCGAGCTCGCTCGACCAGCTGCTGCACCCCGGGTTCGACAGCAAGGCCGAGCGGAACGTGCTGACCAAGGGGCTGCCGGCCGGCCCCGGCGCCGCCTGCGGCAGGATCGCGCTCGACGCCGACCGCGCCGCGGCGATGGCCGCCGACGGCCCGGTGCTCCTCGTCCGCGAGGAGACCTCGCCCGAGGACATCGTCGGCATGCACGCGGCCGCCGGCATCCTCACCTCGCGCGGCGGCATGACCTCGCACGCGGCGGTGGTCGCCCGCGGGCTCGGCAAGCCGTGCATCGTCGGCGCCGGCGCGCTCCACGTCGACGAGGCGGCGGGCGAGGTGCGGGTCGGCGACCGCGTGCTCCGCGAGGGCGACGAGCTGTCGATCGACGGCTCCGCCGGCGAGGTGATCGCCGGCCCGCTGGCGCCCCAGGAGAGCGAGGTGCTCCAGGCGCTCGAGGGCGGCGGCTCCGTCTCGCCCGCCGCCGACGCCTTCCTCCGCCTCCTCGCGTGGGCCGACGAGCACCGCCGCCTGCGCGTGCGCGCCAACGCCGACACGCCGGACGACGCCCGCCGCGCGCGCGCCTTCGGCGCCCAGGGGATCGGCCTCTGCCGCACCGAGCACATGTTCTTCGCCGAGGACAGGATCGCGCTGGTGCGCCGGATGATCCTCGCCCGCGACCCGGAGCAGCGCGTCGAGCCGCTGGCGCGCCTCCTGCCCCTCCAGCAGGGCGACTTCGAGGGCATCTTCGCGGCGATGGACGCCCTGCCGGTCACCGTGCGCCTGCTCGACCCGCCGCTCCACGAGTTCCTGCCGCACGACGACCGCGCGCTCGCCGGGCTGGCGCGCGACATGGGAGTCGAGCCCGCGGCGGTGGCTGCCCGCGCCGCCGCGCTCGCCGAGCAGAACCCGATGCTCGGCCACCGCGGCTGCCGCCTCGGGCTGACCGCGCCGGACATCTACGAGATGCAGGTCGAGGCGATCGCCCGCGCCGCCGCGGCGCGCAAGCGGGCCGGCGGCGACCCGCGCCCGGAGATCATGGTGCCGCTGGTCGGCACCGAGAGCGAGATGGTCCGCCTGCGCGAGCGCATCGCCCGCGTGGTGGCGCGCGTCCTCGAAGCCGAGGGCGTCGCGCTCGAGGTGCCGATCGGCACCATGATCGAGGTGCCGCGCGCCGCGCTGGTCGCCGACGCCATCGCCCGTCACGCCGATTTCTTCAGCTTCGGCACCAACGACCTCACCCAGATGACCTTCGGCTACTCGCGCGACGACGCCGGCAGCTTCCTGCCGCAGTACCTGGAGGACAAGATCCTGCCGCGCGACCCCTTCGCCTCGCTCGACGCCTCGGGGGTCGGCCAGCTCGTCCGCCTCGCCTGCGAACGCGGCCGCGCCGCCAGTCCCCATCTCCATCTCGGCGTCTGCGGCGAGCACGGCGGCGACGCCGCCTCGATCGCCTTCTTCGACGAGGTCGGCCTCGACTACGTGTCGTGCTCGCCGTTCCGGTTGCCGGTGGCGCGGCTGGCGGCGGCGCGGGCGGCGCTGGGGCGGGGGGAGCGGGAGTTGGACTCGGTGTAGGGGGAGGTGGAGCGGCGGCTCAGGCGCCTCTCTCCCCTTTCGGCAGATACGTGCCGAGGATGATCGAGATCGGCGACGCGTTACGGATCGCGTGTTCCCACCGATGCCAAGCATCCGGATGAGC
>DATABP010000346.1:0-2293 GCA_036259515.1 Thermoanaerobaculia bacterium
GCGACGGCCGCCGGTGGCGAGGAGGTGGGGCTGCGGCCGTCGCGGGGTGGCAGGTCCACGATCTCCGAGCGACCCGGCGAGCTCGTCGCCACCAACATGAGGCTCGAAGACCTCGTCGCCCTCCTCTGGGAGCTGACCCCCTCCCGGATCGAGGCCGCCGGCGACGCGCTCGCCGGCCGGTTCGACCTCGTCGTCCGACGCGACCGCGGCGACGCGGTGCTGCCGCTCGGGCGGGCGATGCTCGAGACCCAGCTCGGGCTCGAGGTGCGGCGAGAGGTGCGGCAGACCGAGGCACTGGTGCTGCGCGTGGCGAACGGCGGAGGCGAACGGGCGGTACCGGCCGGGCTGCGGCGTGGGCGGGCGTTCGGCGGCCGGTTCGAGGTCCAGCCGGGATCGCTGCTCGCCGACCGGGCGAGCATGGCGGAGCTGACCGAGGCGATCGAGGAACAGCTCCGCCGCCCGGTGATCGACGAAACCGACCTCTCCGGCAGATATCGCATCGAGCTGATCTGGGACCCCTTCGACCCCGACTCGATGATCGCGGCGGTCGAGGTGCTCGGTCTCGAGCTCGTCGAGGAGCGGCGCGAGGTGGAGATGGCGGTGGTGACGCGGCGGCGACGCGGCGGCAGTGACCACCCTCCCTCGCGCCCGACCTCACCCGCCGATGACCACTCCGAGCTTCACCCCGGACCGGGAGCGGCGTCCTCGGGCCGGGGGTCCGCCTCCAGGCGGCGGACGAGGGGGGGGAGGGGGCCGGTGGGGGGGGTGAGGAAGAGCTGGACGTCGGCCTGGCGACGGAGGCGTTCGGTCCACTCGGCGATCTCGGCGTTGAGGCGCTCGGCGCGGAGCAGGCCGCGGATGTCCTCGCGGACCTCTTCGAGGGGCGGGATCGGGCTGTTGCTCGCCTCGAGGCCGGGGATCAGGACCTCCTCGTAGTAGGCGCGGATGTCCTCCAGGCTGACGAAGATGCGGGCGCCGAGGCGCTCCTCGACGTAGGAGAGCACCATCAACTGACGGGCGACGAGCTGGTCGAGCTCCTCTTCGGTCATCTCCAGGCGGGCGAGGCGGCCGAGGAAGCTGTCGCGGTCGGGGAACTGGCCGGCGATCTTCTGCACCTCGGCCTCGACGACGGCGACCGCGACGCGCTCGAGGCCGAAGCGGTCGACCTGCTGGAAGCGCAGCCTCTGGTCGATCAGCCCCTGGAGCACGCGCGCGCGGAGCTCGCCGAGGCTCTCGCCGGCCCGCCGCTCGACGAGCCCGAGGCCGATCACCTGGTCGACGTCGGAGAGCAGGATCGCCTCCTCGTCGAGCACCGCGACGACCCGGTCCTCCATCCGGTGCTCCTCGGCCAGCGGCGGCGCCGCCTCGGGGACCGGCGCCACCAGCGGGTCCGGGCCGCCGGAGCAGGCGGCGCCGGCGGCGAGCAGCAGGGCGGCGGCGAGGGAGCGGACGGGCGGCCGGCGGCGCGGCATCGCGGGCATGCTAGCGCGTTATGCTGACCGGTCCGATGGGCGCCTACTTCGATCACAACGCGACGACGCCGCTCGATCCGCGCGTGCGCGAGGCGATGCTGCCGTGGCTCGGCGAGCGGTTCGGCAACCCCTCCTCGATCCACCGCTGGGGGCGCGAGGCGCGCGAGGCGGTGGAGCGGGCGCGCGAGGAGGTGGCGGGGCTGCTCGGGGCGCGCGCCGGCGAGATCGTCTTCGCCGCCTCCGGCACCGAGGCGAACAACACGGTGCTCCAGACCGTGGCGCGCCGCGCCGGGTTCCGCGGCCACCTGGTGATCTCCGCCCTCGAGCACCCGTCGATCCGCCGCGGCGCCGAGCTGTTGGAGGCCGCCGGGATGGCGGTCGTCCGCGTGCCGCCCGCGCCGGACGGGGTGGTCGATCCCGGCGCCGTCGTCGCCGCGCTGCGCCCCGACACCCGGCTGGTCGCCCTGATGCGCGCCAACAACGAGATCGGCACCCTCCAGCCGGTGGCCGAGGTCGCCGCCGCCTGCCGCGAGCGGGGCGTGCCGGTGCTCGCCGACGCGGTGCAGGCGGCGGGGAAGATCGCCGTCGACGTCGCCGCCCTGGGGGCGAGCTGGGTGACCATCGGCGGGCACAAGCTCCACGGCCCGGTGGGGGCGGCGGCGCTGTGGGTCGATCCCGCGGCGGCGCTCGATCCGCTGCTCGTCGGCGGCAGCCAGGAGCGGCGGCGGCGGGCGTCGACCGAGAACGTCGCCGGCATCGTCGGGCTGGGGCGGGCGGCGGCGCTGGCGGCGGCCGAGCTGCCGGCGCGCGAGCGCCGGCTC
>DATABP010000347.1:0-1805 GCA_036259515.1 Thermoanaerobaculia bacterium
TCCCGGGTGTCGCTAGCAGCCCCCGTGCCAGCCGCCCACCTCCCCCGCGGCCTCCCGCCGGCGCCACCCTACTCCCCGAGCAGCCCGAAGAGCACCCCCGGCTCGACCGGCTTGACCAGGTGCTCGTCGAAGCCCGCCTCCGCGGAGCGGCTGCGGTCCTCGGGTCGGCCGTAGCCGGAGAGCGCGATCAGCCGCAGCCCGCGGCCGCCGTCGCTGGCGCGCACCCGGCGGGCGACCTCGTAGCCGTCGAGCCCGGGCAGGCCGATGTCGACGATCGCCACGTCCCAGCCGCCGGAGGACGCCTTCTCCACTCCTTCGGCGCCGTCGGCGGCGGTGCCCACCGCGTAGCCGTGGCCTTCGAGCAGGAGCGCCAGCATCTCGCGGGCGTCCTCGTTGTCCTCGACGATCAGCACCGAGCGGCCGCCGCTCATCGTGCCCACCCTCTGCCGGAGCCCATCCCGGTGCGCCGCGCCGTCCTCACGTCGATCATCTCGTCCCCTCCGCTTGCGACCACGAGCCCGGAGGCGCACGGGCCCCCTCCCGGGTGTCGCTAGCAGCCCCCGTGCCAGCCGCCCGGCGTCTGCTAACCTGCGCGCCTCCGGGAGGCGCTCCATGTTCGCGAACCGCATCCGCCTGTTCCGCGTCGCCGGCATCGAGATCGCCGCCGACCTCTCCTGGTTCCTGGTGCTGGCGCTCGTCACCTGGCAGCTCAGGAGGTTCTTCCCCACCGTCGAGGGCGGCGCGCCCGGGCTGACGCCGCCGGCCTACTGGGCGATGGGCCTCGTCGCCGCGCTCCTGCTCTTCGCCTCGATCGTGCTCCACGAGCTGGGCCACGCGCTGACCGCCCGGAGGCTCGGCGTGCCGATCCGCGGCATCACGCTCTTCCTCTTCGGCGGCGTCGCCGAGATGGCCGACGAGCCGCCCACCGCGAAGGCCGAGCTCCTCGTCGCCGTCGCCGGGCCGGTGGTCAGCGTCGCCCTCGGCGCCGGCTTCCTCGGGCTGGCGGGGGCGACGACGGTCGCCGAGGGGCCGGCGCCGGTCGTCGCGGTGGCGGCGGTGCTCGGCGTCGTCAACCTCGCGCTCGTCGCCTTCAACCTGATCCCCGCCTTCCCGCTCGACGGCGGCCGCGTGCTGCGCTCGCTCCTCTGGCACTGGAAGGGCGACCTGCGCTGGGCGACGCGGGTCAGCTCGCGGACCGGCAACGCGCTGGGCCTGGCGCTGATCGTGTTCGGAGTGGTCGTCGCCCTCGCCACCGGGGACCTGATCGGCGGCCTGTGGCTGGCGCTGATCGGCATGTTCGTGCGCAGCGCGGCGCGGATGAGCTACCAGCAGCTCCTCCTCCGCCGCGCGCTCGAGGGCGAGCCGGTCGCCCGCTTCATGCACTCCGACCCGGTCACCGTGCCGCGCGCCATCTCGGTCGCCGACCTGGTCAGCGACTACGTCGAACGCCACCACCACAGGATCTTCCCGGTGGTCGACGGCGACCGCCTGGTCGGCTGCGTGTCGACCAAGGAGGTGCGCGCCCTGCCGCGCGCCGAGTGGGACCGCCAGACGGTGGGCGCGCTGGCCGAGCAGTGCTCCGGCGAGAACACCGTCCCCCCCGACCTCGACGCGATGGCGGCGCTCTCGCTGATGAGCCGCACCGGCCGCTCCCGCCTCCTCGTCGCCGAGGGCGGCCGCCTCCTCGGCATCCTCTCGCTCAAGGACCTCCTGAAGTTCTTCTCGCTGAAGATGGAGCTCGAAGAGGCGCGGTGAGGGGCGGTCAGCCGGCGCGGCGCTCGCCGGCGGCGCCGTCCGGCGGGCGG
>DATABP010000348.1:0-7642 GCA_036259515.1 Thermoanaerobaculia bacterium
CCTCGTCGAGCCGGAGGCGGGGCTCGGCCTCGGCGCGCTCTCGCCCGAGACGCGGCGGGTCGACCGACCGTGGGCGTTGGCCTCGGCGCTCGACTTCGACGGCGGCGCCCGCGCGCTGGTCCTCGCCCGCCCGGCGGGGGCGGCTTGACGGCGCCCGAGGCACCGGGGGACCGCCGGCGGGCGCTGGTGCCGCGCCTCCTCGGCCAGGGGTACGAGGACGAGCAGATCGCCGAGCGCCGCGCCTGGGTGGAGCGGCAGACCGGCTGCCGCCTCTCGCACGTCGGGGCGACGACCCTCGCCGGCCCCGCGATGCGCGGCAACGTGGAGAACCCGATCGGCGCGGCGCAGGTGCCGCTCGGCGTCGCCGGCCCGCTGGAGGTCGCCGGCGAGCACGCCCGCGGCACCTTCTACGTGCCGCTGGCCACCACCGAGGGCGCCCTGGTGCGCTCCTACGAGCGCGGCATGCTGGCGATCACCCGCGCCGGCGGCGCCACCGTGCGCCTGCTGGCCGACGAGAACACCGTCTGCCCGGTGCTGGTCTACGCCGACGCCGCCGCCGCGGTCGACGCCGCCCGCCGCCTGCCGGAGCTCCTGCCGGCGCTCGCCGCCGCCGGCGAGGCGACCACCCGCCACGGCCGCCTCCGCGCCGCCGTCCCCACCGTCGTCGGCCGCCGCCTCTACGTCGCCCTGTCCTGGTCCACCGGCGACGCGCACGGGATGAACATGATCGTGCGCGCCAGCGACGCCGCCGCCGAGGTCCTCGCCCGCGCGACCGGCGCCGGCGAGCGGCTGGCGATGAGCGGCATGAGCTCCGAGAAGCGGGCGAGCGGGGCGCTCCTCGCCGGCGGCAAGGGGAAGCGCGCGGTCGCCGCCGTCCGCCTGCCGCGCCGCGTGCTGCGCAGCGTGCTCGAGACCGACGCCCCCCGCATGGCGGCGACCTGGCACGCCACGGTCCTCGGCCACCTCGCCGCCGGCGCGCTGGGCTACAACGGCCACCTGGCGAACGGGCTCACCGCGTTGTTCATCGCCTGCGGCCAGGACGTGGCCAACGTCGCCAACTGCGCGGTGGGCATCACCGACCTCGAGGCGACGCCGGAGGGCGACCTCCACGCCAGCGTGATGCTGCCGTCGCTGACCGTCGCCACCGTCGGCGGCGGCACGGCGCTCGGCACGGCCCGCGAGTGCCTGGAGATGCTCGGCTGCTTCGGCGACGGCCGGGCCCCGAAGCTCGCCGAGGTCCTCGCCGCCACTCTCCTCGCCGGCGAGATCTCGATGGCGGCGGCGATCGCCAACGGCGAGATGGTCGCCGCGCACGAGACCTACGGCCGCAACCGCCCGGCCGCCGGGGAGGCGCCGTGAAGCGGCCGTTCCGCGGGCTCCGCCGCCGGCCGCCCCGGCCGCGCTACGACGCGGTGGTCGTCGGCGCCGGGATCGGCGGCCTGATCGCCGCCAACCTGCTCGCCCGCGAGGGGCTCGCGGTGCTCCTCGTCGAGCGCCACTACATGGCCGGCGGGTTCTGCAGCTCCTTCCGCCGCGGCGGCTACACCTTCGACGCCTCGACCCACTTCTACCCGCTCCTCGGCAACTCCCGCACGCTGACCGGGGCGCTGATCGACGGGCTCGGCGTCGAGACCGGCTGGGTGAAGATGGACCCGGTCGACACCTTCCACTTCCCGGACGGGAGCCGCTTCGAGGTGCCGGCCGACCTCGACGACTACCTCGCCGCCGTCCGGGCGCGCTTCCCCCACCAGGCCGAGGCGCTCGACCGCTTCTTCGCCGACGTGCGCGAGGCCTACGTGCTCGGCCTGGTCGCCTACTTCGGCGAGCGCGAGACGCCGCGGCTCGCCCGCTTCCGCGACTGGACGCTGACCGAGGCGCTGGAGCGGCACTTCGACGACCCCGAGCTGCGGCTGCTCTTGACCGCCGACTGCCCGCACTGGGGCTCGTCGCCGTCCTCGACCTCGTTCGTCTTCGACTCGATGCTGCGGCTCTCCTACTTCCTCGGCAACTACTACCCGGTCGGCGGCTCGCAGGCGTTCGCCGACGAGCTGGCGCGCCGCTTCGAGGAGCGGGGGGGCGAGATCCTGATGTCGACCGCGGTCGACCGCGTCGAGGTCGGCGCGCGGGCGGAGGGCGGCGGCCGCTTCGTGCGCGCCGTCGAGATGGAGACCCTGCGCGGCCCGCTCGCCGGCCGGCATCGGGTGGAGGCGGCGACGGTGGTCGCCAACGTCGACCTCGCCTCCCTGGTCGAGCGGCTGGTCGGCGCCGAGGCGGTGGGCGACGAGCTGGCGACCTCGGTGCTCCGCCTGCGCCCGACCTGGCCCTGCTTCCTCACCCACCTCGGCCTCGAGGGCGTCGATCCGGCCGCCATCGAGCGGGCGCAGGGCTACTGGTGGAGCGGCTGGGACGCCGACCGCGTCGGCCGCGACGCGCTGGTCTGCAAGGTCTTCTCGCCCACCCTCTACGACCCCGGCCTGGCGCCGCCCGGCGGGCAGATCGTCATCCTCCAGAAGGTGCTCGAGATGGACCCCGCCGAGGTGACCGACTGGACGGCGCACAAGGCGGAGGTCGAGGCGTTCGTCACCGCGCAACTCGAGCGCGTGCTGCCGGGGGTGGGGGAGCGCACGGTGGTGCGGCACTCCGCGTCGGCGGCCACCGCCGAGCGCTTCACCGGCAACCGCGGCGGCGCCATGCTCGGCTGGGAGATGTCCCCCGGCCAGCTCGGCGCGGCGCGGCCGGGGATCGAGACGCCGGTCGCCGGCCTCTTCCTCTGCGGCCACTGGACCCGCCCCGGCGGCGGCATCACCCCGGTGATCGTCTCGGCGGTGCGGGTGGCCGAGCGGATCACCGGCTCCCGTCTGCTCCACGCCACTCCCCATCCGGTAACGCCGGGGCGCCCGCGGCGCCTGGAAAGCGTCAAGGAGGCCCTCGTTCGATGAATACAGATTCCGCTCCGCTTCCCGCTCCGCGTCCCGCCGCCGGGCTCGCCGGCCGCTACGACGTGGTGATCCTCGGCGCCGGGCTGGCCGGGCTGACGCTGTCCCGCCACCTCCTGCTCGACACCGACGAGACCGTGCTCCTCCTCGACCGCCAGGAGGAGCCGCCGGGCTGGCGGCAGAAGTACGGCGAGTCGACGGTGCAGCTCGCCGGCCACTACTACGGCAAGGTGCTCGACCTGTCGGACGTCCTCCACCGCGACCACACAATCAAGTACAACCTGCGCTTCTACTGGCCGACCCCGGGGCGGGAGAACCGCGACTTCGAGGACTACGGGCAGTGCTTCATCCGCCAGTTCTCGAACGTGGTCAGCTACCAGCTCGACAGGAACACCTTCGAGGCGGAGCTGCTGCGGCTCAACCGGCTCTCGCCGCGCTTCACCTTCCAGGGCGGCGTCTCGGACGTGGTGATGGAGCTTCGCGAGGTGGGGGACGAGGGGCCGCACCGGGTGAGCGTGGTGGTCGCCGGCGAGCGGCGCGAGATCGCCGCCGACTGGGTGGTCGACGCCAGCGGCCGGAACCGCCACCTCGCCCGCCGCAAGGACCTCGCCCGCCGCTCGCCGATCCGGCACGGCGCCTACTTCTTCTGGGTCGACGGCCTGCTCGACGTCGAGAAGCTGACCGCGAAGAGCCGGAAGGAGGTGCGCCTGCGCGCCGACCGCTCGACCCTCGGCCACATCCCCTTCTGGCTGGCGACCAACCACTTCTGCGGCGAGGGCTACTGGTTCTGGGTCATCCCGCTCCAGGGCAAGACCTCGCTGGGGCTGGTGTTCGACAGCGAGATCGTCGACCGCTCCGAGGTCGACACGCTGGAGAAGCTGATCCCCTGGGTGTGCGAGCGTCACCCCTGCCTGGCGCACGAGCTGCCGCACCGGGAGGTCCTCTACTGGGCCGGCCTCCGCGACTACGCCCACGGCTGCAGCCAGACGATCTCCGCCGCCCGCTGGGCGATGACCGGCGAGGCCGGCCGCTTCCTCGACCCGCTCTACAGCCCGGGGAGCGACTTCATCGCCCTCCACAACACGCTGATCGTCGACGCCATCCAGGCGCGCCCCGAGCGGCTGGCCGACAAGTGCCGCCTCGCCGAGCAGATCATGCGCGCCTGCTACGAGTCCTACGTCCCCGGCTACACCGCCTACGCCACCCTCGGCGACCAGGAGACGTTCACCCTCAAGTACGTCTGGGAGCTGGCGATCTACTTCGGATTCCTCGTCTTCCCGTTCGTCAACGACCTCTTCACCGACCCGCGCTTCGGTGTCGGCTACCTCGCCCGCTACTCGCGCCTGGGGCCGCTCAACCTCGGCGTCCAGGACGTGCTCCTGGGCTACTACCGCTGGAAGAAGGAGCGCGGCGTCGCGGGCGGCCAGCCGGGGCCGACACACTTCGACTTCCTCTCCGTCTACGCCCTGGCGCAGGCGGAGAAGACCTTCTACGAAGTCGGCGTCGACGCCACCCGCGCCAAGCGGGTCCTCGAGCAGCAGCTCGACAACCTCGAGGAGATGGCGCGCTGGATCGCCGCCCACGTGGCCTCGGTGGTCCTCGGCGACGAGCGGGTGCTCGACGACCGCGCCTTCGTCGCCGGCCTCGATCCCGCGAAGCTGGCCTTCGCGCCCGAGGAGTGGGCGCGGCTCTGGCGGGAGGAGGGCGGACGGGGCGGCGAGCCGTGGCCGTGGCGCTTCTGCCCGCGGGTGGCGTCGTCGCTGCGGCCGCGGCTGCCGGCCGGGGTGCCGCAGGCCGCCGAGGAGGCGCCGGCCGCCGCCGCCGGGCGCTGATCCGCCGCCCCCGCCGAACGACCGGAGAATCGATCGAGATGACCGCCGCCCCGCCCGCCGCCGCCGACCACGCGCCGTTCCTGGAGCGGCTGTTCTCCCGCCTGCCGGAGGAGCGCTCCTATCCGATCGCCGCGTCCGAGGGCGAGGTGCCGCGCTGGCTCGCCGGCACCTACTACGTCAACGGCCCGGCGCGCTTCGCCCGCGGCGAGGTCGCCTACCGCCACTGGCTCGACGGCGACGGCATGGTCTGCGCGCTCGCCTTCGAGGACGGCCGGGTGCGGTTCGCCAACCGCTTCGTGCGCAGCCGGAAGTGGACGGACGAGGAGGCCGCCGGCCGCGCCCTCTACCGCACGTTCGGCACCACCTTCCCCGGCGACCGGCTGGTGCGCGACCTCGCGCTCGCCTCGCCGGTCAACGTCAGCGTCTACCCGGTGGCGGGGAAGCTCCTCGCCTTCGGCGAGCAGGGCCTGCCCTGGGAGCTCGACCCGGCGACGCTGGCGACCGTCGGCGAGCACACCTTCGGCGGGCGGCTCAACGCGATCAGCCCGTTCTCCGCCCACCCGCACGTCGACCGCGCCACCGGCGAGACGTTCAACTTCGGCGTCTCCTTCGCGGCGAGCCGGCCGCTCGTGCACCTCTACCGCTTCGATCCCGAGGGCGGCCTCCTCTACCGCCGCCGCCTCGACCTCGACCTGCCGCGCTCGGTCCACGACTTCGGCCTCTCCGCCCGCCACGCGGTGCTCTACCTCTCGCCCTACCTGCTCGACATGGAGGCCTTCGTCGCCGGCGGCAGGACGGTGCTCGACTGCCTCGCCTGGCGGCCGGAGCGGGGGAGCCGCTTGCTGGTGGCGCGGCGCGACGACGGCGAGAAGGTGGCCGAGGTCGAGATCGGCGACCGCTACTGCCTGCACCTGATCAACGCCTTCGAGGAGGAGGGCGACGGGGGCGGCGAGCGGCTGGTGGTCGACGTCGTCGAGCTCGAGGAGCCCGTCTACCCCGACTACCTCGGCCTGCCCGACCTCTTCGTCGACGTCGCCCCCGGGCAGCCGGTGCGGCGGGTGATCGACCTCGCGACCGGCGAGGTGGTCGAGGAGCGCCGGCTCGACGGCCTCCGCGCCTGCGACTTCCCGTCCCTCCACCCCGCCTCGCCGCAGCACCCCTACGACGACTTCTGGCTCCTCGCCATCGGCGCCACCGGCCGGCGGGGGCGGAAGTTCTTCGACGAGCTGGTCCACCTCCGCTGGTCGGCCGGCGGCGTCGCCGGCGCCTGGCGGACCCCGCGCGGCGTCTATCTCGGCGGCGAGCCGGTGGTGGCGGCGGACGCCGGCGACCCGCGGCGGGCGGTGGTCATCGTCCAGGAGCTCGACCCCGAGCACGACCGCGCCGCCTTCCTCCTCTTCGACGCCTTCGACGTCGAGCGCGGCCCGATCGCCCGCCTGCCGCTCGAAGAGCCGATCCCGCCGCTCTTCCACGCCTGCTGGGCTCCGGCGGGGTGACGGCCGGTAGACTCGGCCACGTGCCCGACCCCCACCTGCGCTACGCCGCCGCCGCCTGCCAGACCGACTTCCCCAACCCGGCCGACCGCGCCGGGATCCGGCCGCACGTCGACCGCATGCTGCAGATGGTCGACATGGCGGTCGAGGGGTACGCGCCGTTCCTGCCGGTCAGGCTCCTGGTGTTCCCGGAGTTCGCGCACGCGGCGCCGGTGTACGCGACGGCGAAGGACCTGCTCGCCCGGCTGACGGTGCCGATCCCCAACGAGCACACCGAGCGCTACGCCGCCAAGGCCGCCGAGCTCGGGGTGTGGATCCAGACCGGGACGTTCCTCGAGGAGGACGCGCGCTGGCCCGGCGTCGTCTTCAACACCACCTGCCTGATCGGGCCGGGGGGCCTCCTCGCCAAGTACCGGAAGGCGAACCCGTGGATCCCGTGGGAGGTGCACGCCAGCCCGCACGACCTGCCGGGGTACGACGAGGAGCCCTTCCCGGTGGTCGACACGCCGATCGGGCGGCTGGGGGCGGCGATCTGCTACGACTGGCTGTTCCCCGAGGTGCTGCGCCAGCTCGCCGCCAACGGCGCCGAGGTGCTGATCCGCGTCTCCGCCTACATGGATCCCTGGGGCACCACCGCGCCGATGGACTGGTGGACGGTGGTCAACCGCTGCCGGGCGATCGAGAACGTGGCCTACGTGGTGGCGGCGAACCAGGCGGCGAGCCTGTCGCACTACCCGCCGTTCTCCTGGCCGGGCGGCTCGATGGTGGTCGACTTCGACGGCCGCGTCGTCGCCCAGGCCGATCCCGGGCCGGGGGAGAAGATCGTCTTCGCCCCGGTCGACGTCGCGGCGCTGCGCCACGAGCGCGCCACCCGCCGCGGCCACCAGAACCTCGCCCACCTCAGGAGCGAGCTCTTCCCCATGTACCGCCGCCCGTTCTACCCCGGCGGCCGCGGCGCCGAGGCGCTGTCGGTCGAGGGCAACGACGAGGCGATCGCCGAGGCGAAGGCGAAGCTCGGGTACTGACCGCCCGCCCTCCCGCCGCAGCAGGCTCCCCGCCGGCGGCACGATCCTTGCCGACAGCCGTTCTCGCTCGCGTCGACGACCGACCCGAGCCGAGAGGCCAGGAGGTGGCGCATGCGGCCTGGGCGGAAGGTCGAAGGCGAGATCGGTGGGCGGGCGGTCGGAAGGACGCGGGGCGGGGCGGCGGCGGAGCGGTCGCGGCTGCGCCTCGCCGCCGGCGCGTGGGTGGATCGCGTCGGGGTGGTGCTGCGCATCTTCCCGTGGGGCTGGCACCGCGAGGTGTCGCCGGCGCGGCTCGGGGAGCGGGTGGCGCGGGCCTACCGCCGCGACGAGCACGGCGCCCTCTGGGGTTCCGAGGC
>DATABP010000349.1:0-2619 GCA_036259515.1 Thermoanaerobaculia bacterium
CCTTCCCCCGTGGCACCCCCGCCGCTCCGCCGCCCTCCCGCCGGCGCTACGTCCCCGCCGTCGGCCCCCGCCTGCGCCGCCTCCTCGCCGTCGTCTTCGGCCTCTTCGCGCTCCTCGCCGTCAACAGCGCCTACCTGGTCGCCGTCCGCGCCCTCGAGGCCGCCACCGGCGAGGTCTACCAGAACTGGTTCTACCTGCTGATGTTCCTCGCCCATCTCGTGCTGGGCGCGGCGATCGTCGTCCCCGTCCTCGTCTTCGGCTTCGCCCACCTCGCCAACGCCCGCCACCGCCCCAACCGCCGCGCCGTCCGCGTCGGCTACGCCCTCTTCGCCACCGCGCTGGTGCTGCTCGCCAGCGGCGTCGTGCTGACCCGCATCGAGGGCGTCCTCGTCGTCAAGGACCCGGCGGTGCGCGCCGCCGCCTACTGGCTGCACGTGGTGACGCCGCTCGTCGCCGCCTGGCTGTTCGTGCTCCACCGGCTGGCCGGCAAGCGCATTCGCTGGGAGGTGGGGCGGCGCTGGGCGGCGGTGGCCGGCGTCTTCGCGGCGGCGCTGCTCGCCCTCCACGCGCAGGACCCGCGGCGCTGGAACGTGGTCGGGCCGGAGAGCGGCGAGCGCTACTTCTTCCCCTCGCTGGCGCGCACCGCCACCGGCGGCTTCGTGCCCGCCCGCGCGCTCCAGAACGACCGCTACTGCGCCGAGTGCCACGCCGACGTGCACCACCGCTGGCAGCACAGCGTGCACCGCTTCAGCTCGTTCAACAACCCGCCGTACCTGTTCAGCGTCACCGGCACCCGCGAGATGGCGCTGCGGCGCGACGGCGACGTGCAGGCGTCGCGCTGGTGCGCCGGCTGCCACGATCCGGTGCCGTTCTTCTCCGGCCGCTTCGACGATCCCGCCTTCGACATGGAGCGCGACCCCACCGCCGCCGCCGGCATCACCTGCTCGGTGTGCCACGGCATCACCCACGTCAACTCGGTGCGCGGCAACGCCGACTACACGATCGACGAGCCGCTCCACTACCCGTTCGCCTACAGCGAGAACCCGACGCTGGCGTGGGTCAACCGGCAGCTCGTCAAGGCGAAGCCGGAGCTCCACCGGAAGACGTTCCTGAAGCCCTTCCACCGCACCGCCGAGCTCTGCGGCACCTGCCACAAGGTCCACCTGCCGCCCGAGCTCAACGGCTACAAGTGGCTGCGCGGCCAGGACCACTACTCGACCTACCAGCTCTCCGGCGTCTCCGGCCACGGCGTCGCCAGCTTCTACTACCCCGAGAAGGCCGAGACGAGCTGCAACGGCTGCCACATGGGGCTCCTGCCGTCCGACGACTTCGGCGCCCGCGACTTCGACGGCGGCGGCGGCCTCGAGGTCCACGACCACCTCTTCCCGGCGGCGAACACCGGCATCGCCCACCTCGTCGGCATGCCGGAGTGGGTGATCGAGGAGCACCGCGAGTTCAACGAAGGCGTGATGCGGGTCGACCTCTTCGGGGTCAAGGAGGGCGGCACGATCGACGGGCCGCTCGTCGCTCCGCTGCGGCCGGCGGTGCCGGCGCTGGTGCCGGGCAAGCGGTACCTCCTCGAAGCCGTGGTGCGGGCGGTCAGGATCGGCCACCCCTTCACCCAGGGGACGGCGGACTCGAACGAGGCGTGGCTGGAGGTGACGGCGACCTCCGGCGGCCGCACGATCGGCAGGAGCGGCGGCACGGACGGCCGCGGCCGGGTCGACCCCTGGAGCCACTTCCTCAACGTCTACATGCTCGACCGCCACGGCCGGCGGATCGACCGCCGGAACGCCGAGGACATCTTCGTCCCGCTCTACGACCACCAGGTGCCGCCGGGCGCCGCCGACGTCGTCCACTACCTGCTGGCGGTGCCGCCGGACGTCGACGCCCCGGTCGAGGTCGAGGTGCGGCTCCGCTACCGGAAGTTCGACACCCGCTACCTCGAGCAGGTCCACGACGACCCCGGCTACGTCAACGACCTGCCGATCCTCGAGCTCGCCCGCGACCGCGTGGTGTTCCCGGTCGGCGGCCCGGACGGGGTGCCCCGGACGGTGGTCGAGAACCCGCTCTCGCCGGTCCCCGAATGGGAGCGCTGGAACGACTACGGCATCGCGCTCCTCCGCAAGGGCGGAGCGTCCAAGGGCGAGCTGGCGCAGGCCGAGGCGGCGTTCCGCGAGGTCGAGCGGCTGGGGAGGCCGGACGGGCCGCTCAACCTCGCCCGCGTCTACCTCGCCCAGGGCACGGTGCGCGACCGCGCCATCGCCGCGCTGGCCCGCGCCGCCGCCTTCGACCCGCCGGCGCCGCGGTGGTCGATCGCCTGGCTGACCGGGCAGGTCAACAAGCAGAACGGCTACCTCGACGAGGCGATCGCCAACTTCCGCTCGATCGTCGAGCTCGACGACCCGGAGACGCGCCGGCGCGGCTTCGACTTCTCGGGCGACTGGCGGCTGCTCGTCGAGCTGGGGCAGACGATCTACGAGCGCGCCAAGGAGGAGCGCGGCGAGCGCCGCCGGGCGCGGCGCGAGGAGCTGGTGCGCGAGGCGGCCGGCTGGTTCGAGCGCGCGCTCCTGCTCGACCCCGAGGACGCCGCGGCGCACTGGAACCTCTACCTCGCCT
>DATABP010000350.1:0-3781 GCA_036259515.1 Thermoanaerobaculia bacterium
GCCGCCGCTCCTCCGAAGGCGTGGCGAAGAAGGCCCACACGTCCGGCAGCACCGGCGAGTCCTGGGTGCGCCGGCGCACGCTGCCGAAGCCGTAGATCAACCGCTCGACGAACCGGGGCGAGAGCTCCATCGCGTTGCCACCTCGGGTGGGACCGCAGACTCCTATACCGGCTGCGCAACTGTCAAATCGTTACATCGACAGATGCGGCCGCGCCGATCGGCAGCCGATGGCGTCCGCCTTGCGCCGCCGGCCGTCCGGCTGCCAAGATCGCCGCCACCTGATGAGCGCGATCGGCCACAGTCCGCCGCGGCCCGACGGCTTCGCCAAGGCGTCCGGGGCGGCGGTCTACGCCGACGACCTGGCGCTGCCGGGCACGTGGTTCGGCGCCACCGTGCGGAGCGCGCACCCGCACGCCCGGGTCGTCGCGGTGCGCTTCGCCGCCGAGCTCGCCCCGGAGGGCGCGTTCTGCCTCACCGCCGCCGATCTCCCGGGCCCGAACGGCGTCCAGCTCATCGACGACTCGTGGCCGGTCCTCGCCGCCGGCCGTGTCCGGCACGTCGGCGAGCCGGTGGCGCTGGTGGCGGCGCCCACCCGGCTCGGCGCGCGGCAGGCGGCGGCGGCGGTCGAGGTCGAGACCGAGCCGCTGCCGGCGGTGACCACGCTCGCCGAGGCGGCGGCCGCCGACGTGCCGCCGCTCGCCGAGTGCGCCCTCGTCGCCGGCGACGTCGACGCCGCCTTCGCCGCCGCGCCGGTGGTCGTCGAGGGCTCCTGGGAGAGCGGTCACCAGGAGCACGTCTACATCGAGACCAATGCGGTGACCGCCTGGTGGGAGGACGACGGCGGGGTGGTCGTCCACGGCTCGATGCAGTGCCCGTACTACGTCCACAAGGCGCTGGTCCACGCCTTCGGGCTGCCCGCCGAGCGGGTGCGGGTGCAGGCGTCGACGGTGGGCGGCGGCTTCGGGGGCAAGGAGGACTTCCCGAGCCTGATCGGGATCCACGCCGCGCTCCTTTCCCGCGCCGCCGGGCGGCCGGTGCGGCTGGCCTACGACCGCCACGAGGACGTGATCGGCACCACCAAGCGGCACCCGGCGGTGATCCGCCATCGCACCGCGGCGGCCGAGGACGGCACGCTGCTGGCGATCGAGATCGACCTCGTGATGGACGGCGGCGCCTACCGGACGCTCTCGCCGGTGGTGCTGTCGCGCGGCGTGCTCCACGCCACCGGCCCCTACCGCTGCCCCAACGTGCGCGTGCGCGGCCGGGTGCTCGCCACCCACACGGCGCCGAACGGCGCCTTCCGCGGCTTCGGAGCGCCGCAGACCCAGCTCGCGATGGAGCGGCAGATCGACCTCCTCGCCCGCCGCGTCGGCCTCGACCCGCTGGAGATCCGGCGGCGGAACGCCGTCCGCGCCGGCGACCGGCTGCCCACCGGGCAGGTGCTCGACGAGAGCACCTCGGCGCTCGAGTGCCTGGAGCGGGCGGCGGCGCGCACCGGGTTCGCGGAGCGCTGGCGGCGGATCGAGGCGGAGCGGGCGGCGCGGCCGACCGGCGCGGCGGACGGCGACGGCGCGCCGCTCCCCGGCCTCGGGCTGTCGCTCTACTTCCACGGCGCCGGCTTCACCGGCAGCGGCGAGCGGCGGATGGAGTCGCCGGTGGGCGCCCGGCTCCTCGCCGACGGCCGGGTCGAAGTGCTCACCGCGATGACCGACATGGGGCAGGGCTGCGCCGCGGTGTTCCCGCAGATCGCCGCCGCCGCCGGCGGCCTCGGCGAGGACGGCGTCCTCTTCGCGCCGCCCGACACCGCGCGGGTGCCGGACTCCGGCCCCACCGTCGCCTCGCGGACGACGATGATCGTCGGCGCGACGATCGCCCGCGCGGTGGCGGCGCTGGCCGAGCGGGTGCGGGCGTGGTGGGCGGCCGAGCGCGGGGGGATCTGGACGATCGAGGACGGGCACCTGCGCTTCGGCGACGGCGTGGAGGGCGAGCGGGTGCCGTTCCCCGACGCCGCCCGCGCCTTCCTCGCCGCCGGCGGCGACGGCGAGATCGTCGAGCGCCACCGCCCGCCGGACTGGCAGCGGTTCGACGAGGAGACCTACCAGGGCGCCGCCTATCCCGCCTTCGGCTGGGGCTGCGACGTCGTCGAGGTGGCGGTCGACCCGGACACGCTGTCGGTGACCGCGGTGGCGGCGACCGCCGTCTGCGAGGTCGGCCGCGCCCTCCACCCGGTGCTCTGCGCCGGGCAGATCGAGGGCGGCACGCTCCAGGCGATCGGCTGGGCGACGTGCGAGGAGGTCAAGCTCGACGGCGGCCGCTACCTCAACGACCGCCTGGCGACCTACGTCATCCCCACCGCCCTCGACGCGCCGCGGGTGACCGTCGAGCTGCTCGAGCGGCCGTGGGAGGGCGGACCGTTCGGCGCCAAGGGGGTGGGCGAGCTGCCGATGGACGGCGGCGCGCCGGCGGTGGCGCAGGCGATCGAGAACGCCACCGGCGTGGCGGTGACGGCCATCCCGGCGACGCCCGAGCGGCTGTGGGCGGCGCGCGAGGCGGGGCGGCGGGTGGAGCCGTTCGCGGCGGCGGCGGAGCGCGCGCGGCCGGAGGCGGTGGCGTGAGGGCGCGGCTGACCGTCAACGGCGCGCCGCGGGAGGCGGAGGGCCCGCCGCTCGAGCGGCTGCTCGACGTGCTCCGCGAGCAGCTCGGCCTGACCGGCGCCAAGGAGGGCTGCGGCGAGGGCGAGTGCGGCGCCTGCACGGTGCTCCTCGACGGCCGCCCGGTGCTCTCCTGCCTGGTGCCGCTCGTCCAGTGCGAGGGCCGCGAGGTGGTCACCGTCGAGGGGGTCGCGGCGCGGACCGACGGGCGGGCGCTGATCGAGCGCTTCGTCGCCGCCGGGGGCGTCCAGTGCGGCGCCTGCACGCCGGGGATCGTGGTCACCGCCGCGGCGCTCCTCGCCGCCGAGCCGGCCCCCGGCCGCGAGACGCTGCGCCGCGCGCTGGCCGGCAACCTCTGCCGCTGCACCGGCTACGAGGCGATCCTCCGCGCCTTCACCGGCGACGCCGAGCGCCCGACGGTGGCGTCGGCCGACGAGGTGGTGCGGTGACGGCGGCGGAGCCGTCCGCTGACCCGCGGCACGAGGCGGCGCTCCGCCCGGCGTCGATCGCCGAGGCGGTGCGCGCCTTCGCCGCCGCTCCCGACCTCCTGCCGGTCGCCGGCGGCACCGACCTGATGGTCGCCGACCGGCTGGCGCGCTCGGCGCGGCGGCGGGTGCTCGACCTCGGCGCGATCCCCGAGCTCGGCGGGATCCGCGAGATCCCGGGCGGCCTCGAGATCGGCGCCGGCGTCAGCTTCGACGAGATCGGCCGGCATCCGGAGGTGCGCCGCCGCTTCCCGGCGCTCGCCGCCGCCGCCGCCGAGGTGGGCGGCTGGCAGATCCAGACCCGCGCCACGCTCGGCGGCAACGCCGCCAACGCCAGCCCGGCCGGCGACTCGCTGCCGGTGCTCCTGGCCTTGGAGGCGGTGGCCGTCCTCGCCGGGCCCGACGGCGAGCGCGAGCTGCCGTACGACCGCTTCCACGTCGCCTACCGCGAGACCGCGCTCCTCCCCGGCGAGCTGATCGTCCGCTTCCGCCTCCCCGACCCGCCGCCGGGCAGCCGCCAGGCGTTCCGCAAGGTCGGCACCCGCAAGGCGCAGGCGATCAGCAAGCTGGTGGTGGCGGGGGTGGGGACGGTGGGCGGCGACGGCAGCTCGCGCTCGCCGTCGGGCCCGGCGAGGACGGCCACCG
>DATABP010000351.1:0-1711 GCA_036259515.1 Thermoanaerobaculia bacterium
CCGCGCCGCCGAGGTGCCGGTCGAGACCGCCGCCGACCTCCTCGCCGCCGACCCCGGCGCCTTCGCCGCCCGCGTCCGCGCCGAGCTCCACCACCTGGTCCGCGCGCTCGCCGCCCGCGACTGGGAGGAGGCCGCCGCCGCGGTGCGCCAGGACGCCGGCGACCCCTGGCCGCCGGAGCGCTTCGCCGCCGCGCTCGCCCCCTACTTCGACGAGTACGGCGAGCTCCCCTTCGGCCCCGAGGCCCGCCGCCACCGGCTGACCACCATCCGCCCCGCCGGCCCGCGCCGCTGGCAGGTGGCGCAGGCGCTCCTCGACCCCGCGGACGACGGCCTGTGGCACGTCGGCGGCACGGTGGAGCTGCCGAGCGAGGCCGACCTCGGCCGGCCGCTGATCGCGGTGGAGCGGATCGGCACGTAGCGGCCGGCCTCCGTGCCGGCCGCTAGGGGGCGCCGCCGCCCAACCCCACCATCTCCAACAGCCGCAGCGCGTTCGTCGTCGTCGCCGGACCGGGGCGGAGGCGGTAGTCGAAGCTCATCGGCGGGCCGGGGGTGCCGGGCGGGTGGACGGTCTCGCGGAAGTGGACGGGGACGGCGGCGGCGGCGATCTCGGGGAGGTCGCCCAGCTCGAGGTCGTGGGTGGAGACGGCGCCGATCGCGCCGCTCGCCGTCAGGTGCGCGATCACCCGGCGCAGCGCCTCGCGGCGCTCGCGGTTGTTGGTGCCGCGGAGCACCTCGTCGAGGAGGAAGAGGAGGGTGCGGCCGGCGGCCGGGGCGGCGTGGGCGAGGTCGACGACCTGCTTGAGGCGGAGGAGCTCGGCCATGAAGAAGGAGACGCCGTCGCCCAGCGAGTCCTCGACCACCACGCTGGTGCCGAGGACGACCGGCGGCAGCGCCAGCTCGGCGGCGCACACCGGGCCGCCCGCCTGGGCGAGGACGACGTTGGCGCCGATCGCCCGCAGGAGCGTCGACTTGCCCGACATGTTCGAGCCGGTGAGGAGGAGGAAGCTGCCCGGCGGGCCGAGGGCGACGTCGTTCGCCACCCGCGAGCCGGCGGGCAGGAGCGGATGGGCGAGAGCGCGGGCGGCGAGGGTCGGCGCGCCCTCCTCGACGATGCGCGGGAACGTCCACTCCGGCTCGTCGTGGGCCAGCGCCGCGAGCGCCGCGAGCGCCTCGAGCTCGCCGAGCGCCCCCAGCCAGCGGCGGGCGCGGCGTCCGGGGCCCGCCTGCCAGCGCTCGAGCAGCCACAGGGCGTGCACGTCCCACAGGAGCAGCGCCTGGGTGAAGACGTGGAAGGAGCCGTGGCGGGCGTCGGCGATCTCGATGCGGCGGGCGAGCCGCGCCATCGCGCGGGAGGCGGGGAGCGCGCCGGCGGCTCGATCCGTGCCGAGGTCGGCGGCCAGCCCGGCAAGCCGCGGCGCCGCGAAGCGCCCCTCCTCGGCCACCGCCAGCGCGCCGGCGTAGGCGGTCAGCTCGTCGGCGCCGGCGGCGACCTCGTCGAGCCGCGGGTCGATGCGCGTCCCGAGCACCCGGGAGACGATCAGGTTGACGACGAGGACGAGGGCGGCGAGCGACGCCGGCACCGCGCCGGCCGCGGCGGCGACGATCGAGCCGAGCGCGACGAGCGGCAGGAGGCGCGCCGCCCACAGCAGCCCCGGCCGTCCGAGGAGCCACGGCTCGCCCTCCGCCCAGGCGAGGAAGCGCTCGGGATCGG
>DATABP010000352.1:0-5575 GCA_036259515.1 Thermoanaerobaculia bacterium
GTGCCCTCGTCGTGGATCACCGGCGACAGCGCCAGGAGCTCTCCCGGCAGCGAGGCGGCGAGCGCGGCGATCGCCTCGGCCGCCGTCCTCGCGTCGGGCACCCGCCGGTCGCGGTCCTTGGCGAGGAAACCGGCGAGGAGCTCCGGCAGCCCCGGAACGAGGCCCTCGCGCAGCGGCGGCAGCGCCGGCGGCTCCTGCTGCAGGATCTGGTAGACCAGCGTGGTCAGCGTCTGGCCGTCGAAGGGGCGGCGGCCGGCGACCATCTCGTAGAGCACGATGCCAATCGAGAAGAGGTCGCTCCGGCCGTCGAGCGCCTCGCCGCGCACCTGCTCGGGCGACAGGTAGTGCGGGCTGCCCATCACCGTGCCGGAGACGGTGAGGTCCGACTCGCCGGTCAGCTTGGCGATGCCGAAGTCGCTGATCTTGACCCGCGAGTCGGCGGTCAGCATCAGGTTCGAGGGCTTGACGTCGCGGTGGACGATCCCCTGGCGGTGGGCGAAGTCGAGCCCCTCGCAGGTCTCGCGCGCGATGCGCAGCGCCTCGCCGAGCGCCAGCGGCGGGCCGCTCCGGAGGCGCGCCGCGAGGTCCGAGCCCGGGACGTACTCGAAGGCGAGGTAGAGCAGCCCGTCGTGCTCGCCGGCGTCGAACAGGGTGACGATGTGCGGGTGGAGGAGGCGGCCGGCGGCGCGCGCCTCGCGCAGCATCCGCTCGCTCATCGCCTCCATCTCGCCCGGCCGGACGGTCGCCAGCCGCAGCGTCTTGAGCGCCACCGGGCGGTCGATGCGCGGGTCGCGGGCGAGGTAGACGTCGCCCATCGCGCCGCTCCCGAGCGGCCGCTCGATGGTGTAGCGCCCGAGGCTGTCGCCGCCCTTCAGCACCGCTCGCCGCCCTTCGACGCCATACGACCCGGCCTCAGCCCTCCTCCGGGCCGCCGGCGCCCTCCGCCTCGCCGGCGCGCTCCGCCGCCTCCGCCTCCGCCGCCAGGCCCTCCGTCTGCCGCGCCGAGAGCAGCTCGAGCGCCGCCGCGCGGTGCTCCATCGGCACCCGCACGCGCACCTCGCCCAGGCTGCCGAAGTTCACCGGCTCCTGGTGGAAGCGCAGCGACTCGACCTCCGCCGGCACGTCGCTGGTGCGCAGATAGCCGGCGAGGAGGTTCGCCTCCTCGTCGGTGCCGACGGTGGCCACCACCTCCCAGGTCTCGTCGAGCTCCCAGTCCTCGTCTCGGCGCCGACCGCCGCCCGTCTCGTCGTCCCGATGCTCGCTCATGCTCGCTCTCCCTGGAGGGTCGCTCTGGTGCCCCGGTCCTGCGGCGGACCCGGCTGGGGGCCATCCTATCCGCCACCGCCGGCGGCTGGAACCCGCCTTGGCGCCGGCCGATTCCTGTCCGCGCTCAGGGGTGGGCGGCGGCGCGGGCCAGCTCGGCGACGGTGGCGATCAGGTGGTCCGGGGTGACCGGCTTGGCGAGGTGGAGGGCGTAGCCGACCTGGCGGGCGCGGTCGACGTCGGCCTCGCCGGCGTAGGCGGTCATCGCCGCCGCCGGCACCGCGCCGCCGCGGTCGGCGGGGAGCGCGCGCAGCCGGCGCAGGAAGCTGTATCCGTCCTCGCCCGGCAGGCCGATGTCCGAGAGCACCACGTCGGGGCGGAAGCGCTCCACCTCGGCGAGCGCCGACTCGGCCGAGGCGGAGAGCTGCACCCGGGCCCCCTCGGCCTCGAGCAGCACGCGGCACAGCTCGCGGGTGTCCGGCTCGTCCTCGACCACCAGCACCTTGACGCCGGCCAGCGAGGCGGCGGCGCGGGCTGCCGGCTCGCCCCCGCCGGCGGGGGCGGCGAGCCGCGCCGGCAGCCGCACGCGGAAGGAGGAGCCGCTCCCCTCGCCGGCGCTCTCGGCGGCCACCGAGCCGCCGTGGAGCTCGACCAGGTGGCGCACGATCGCCAGCCCCAGGCCGAGGCCGCCGTGGGCGCGGGTGGTCGAGCTGTCGCGCTGCCGGAAGCGCTCGAAGACGAAGGGCAGGAACTCCGCCGGGATGCCCGGGCCGTCGTCGGTCACCTCGACCTCGATGCCGTCGCCGTCGCGGCGGGCGGCGACCCGCACGTGGCCCTCCTCGCCGGTGAACTTCACCGCGTTGGCGACCAGGTTCCAGATCACCTGCTGGAGGCGCGCCGGGTCGGCGACGATCGCCGGCAGCTCCGGCGCCACGTCGACCGCGAGCTCGATCCGCTTCCCCTCGGCGGCCGGCAGCACGCTCTCCACCACCCGCTCGACCACCGCCCCGACGTCGACGGGCCCGAGCTCGAGCCGCGTCTTGCCGGTGATGATGCCGGAGACGTCGAGGAGGTCGGAGACGAGCTGCGCCTGGGCGCGCGAGTTGCGCTCGATGACCTCGGCGGCGCGCTGCACGGTGTCGCGGTCGAGGCCGGGCCGGACGAGGATCGCCGCCCAGCCGAGGATGGCGTTGAGCGGCGTCCGCAGCTCGTGCGAGAGGGTGGCGAGGAACTCGTCCTTGAGCCGGTTCGCCGCCTCCGCCTCGCGCCGCGCCTCGCGCTCGCGGACGAGGAGCTCCGCCTTCTCCTCCTCGGCGCGCTGGCGCACGGCGATCTCGCGCCGCAGCTCCTCGTTGGTCGCCTCGAGCTGGGCGGTGCGCTGCGCCACCTGCTCCTCGAGCCGGTCGTGGGCGCGCTGGAGCTCGCGGGCGTGCTCGGCCACGCGGCGCTCGAGCCCCACCCGCTCGACGGCGTGCCGCACCGAGCGCAGCAGCCGCTCGCCGCTGACCCGCCCCTTGTCGAGGTAGTCCTGGGCGCCGCGGCGCATCGCCTCGACGGCGATCGACTCGTCGCCGTGGCCGGTGAGCAGGATCACCGCCGGCCGCTCGGCGACGTCGGCGGTGGCCAGCGCGGCGAGGAACTCCAGCCCGTCGAGGTCGGGGAGCTGGTAGTCGAGGAGCAGGCAGTCGAAGCGCTCGGCGGCGAGCCGCGCGAGGCCGCGCTCGCCGGTGTCCTCCTCGGCGACCCGGAAGGCGCCCTCGCCCCCCTTGCCGAGGAGGCGCCGGTAGAGCGCGCGGTCCTCCGGGCTGTCCTCGACGACGAGGATCGAGAGCGGCTCGGGCATCGCTCAGACCGTCGGCAGCACGACCACGTCGAGCCAGTACTCGCGGAGGGAGCGCATCGCGGCGCGGAAGCCGGCGAGGTCGACCGGCTTCTGGATGTAGCTGTTGGCGCCGGCGTGGTAGCAGCCGGAGACGTCGCGCTCGTCGGCCGACGTGGTCAGCACCACCACCGGCACGCAGCGCAGATCGGGGTCCGACTTGACGCGGGCGAGCACCTCGCGGCCGTCGGTGCCCGGGAGGTTGAGGTCGAGGAGGATCAGGCCGGGCGGCGCGGTGGACCGGCTCTCGCCGCCGTCGCCGTCGCCGCCGAACAGGTAGTCGAGCGCGTCGTCGCCGGTGGCGCAGTGCACCAGCGGGTTGGCCAGCCCGCCGCGCACCAGCGCCCGCCGCGTCGCCTCGTAGTCCTCCGGGCTGTCCTCGACCACCATCACCGCCGGCAACTGTTCGCTCATCGTGGGCTCTCCTCGGGCGCGTGAAGGGTGAAGAAGAAGGTCGTCCCGGAGCCGGGATCGGACTCCAGCCAGACGCGGCCGCCGTGCCGCTCGACGACCTTCTTGACGATGGTCAGCCCGGCGCCGCTGCCGCCGCCGTAGGCGTCGCGCGGATGGAGGCGCTTGAAGATGTCGAAGATCACCTCGCGGTGCCGTTCGGCGATGCCGATCCCGTTGTCGCGCACCCAGAGCACCGCACCCTCCTCCGGCCGCGGCACGACCCCGCCGCTCGGGGTCCCCGGCGGCGAGGCGCCGACCTCGACCTGTTTCTCCGCCCGCTCATTGTACTTGATGCCGTTGACGATCAGGTTGCGGAAGACCTCGCCGATGCGCGCCCGGTCGCAGCGCACCGCCGGCAGCGGGTGGACGGTCACCACCGCGTCGCCGAGCGCCGGAGCCAGCGAGTCGACCACCTCGGCGACCAGCGCCCCGAGCTCGACCTCCTCGACCGCCAGGTCGACGCGCCCCACCCGCGAGTAGTGGAGCAGCGTGTCGATCAGCCGTTCCAGGCGCTTGGTCAGCCGCATCATCGTCGCCAGGCGCTCGCGCCCCTCCTCGTCGAGGCGGTCCGCGGAGTCCTCGATCAGGAAGCCGGCGTAGTTGTGGATGCCGCGCAGCGGCTCCTTGAGGTCGTGCGAGGCGACGTAGGCGAAGTCGTCGAGCTCGCGGTTGCTGTCGGCGAGCTGGCGGTTGCGCTCGGCGAGCTCGGCCTCGGCGCGGCGGCGCTCGACGAGCTCGGCGGCGAGCTCGCGGGTGCGCTCGGCGACCCGCACCTCGAGCTCCTGCTTGGCCTGCGAGAGCGCGAGGTCGCGCTCCTCGATCCGCTCCAGCATGGTGTTGAAGGCGGTGACCAGCTCGCCGAGCTCGTCGTCGCCCTGGCGCCGGGCGCGCAGCGAGTAGTCCTCGTCGCGGGTGACCGCCGCGGCGGTCGCCGCCAGCGTCCCGATCGGCTGCGAGATCACCCGCTGGAGGCGCAGGGCGACGAGCATCGCCACGGCGGTGGCGCCGAGCGCGGCGAGGAACAGCGTCAGCACCTGGACGCGCAGCCGCTCCTCGACGTCCATGAAGTCGGCGACCAGGAGCACGTGGCCGAGCTCGCTGCCGCCGACCTCGACCGGCTCGACGACCCCGAGGCTCTCGCTGTCCGAGGAGCCCACGGCCGGCGCCGTCGCCGGGCAACGGCCGCCGCGCCGCGACCACGACTCGAAGAGCGCGTCGTCGTCGTCGTAGACGCAGGCGGCGACCAGGTGCTCCTTGGCGGCCAGCGAGTCGAGGATCTCGTGCGCCGCCAGATCGTCCTCGAAGGCGAGCGCCGCCGAGACGTTGTCGGCGACGATCCGGGCGAGGCTCGCGACGTCGCGCTCCAGCCGGTTCTCGAGCCGCACCGCCTCGACCACCGTCAGGAGCGCCGCCGAGAGCACCACGGCGGTGACCGTGGCGACCATCACCAGGCCGAGCAGCTTGCCGCGGATGCGCAGCGGCCGCATCAGGATCTTCCGGGGATCTCGACCTCGGCGAGCCGCAGCAGCCGCGAGCTGACCCGCAGCCGGCCCGCCTCGAGCGCGCGAAGGTTGACCGACAGCCGCACCCGCTCGCCGGCGAGGCGGAAGCGGAAGTGCCCGCCGGCGCGCAGGAGGGCCGCGGACTCGCCGACCACCAGCCGGTGGCGGGCGCCGGCGGCGGGCAGGCGGTCGAGGAGATCGGCCTCGTCGCCGCCGGCGAAGAAGACGATCTGGCAGCCGCCGGCGGCCTCCGGGCGGGCGTGGTGCTCGGCGACCAGCCGCCGGCCGGCGGCGCGCTCGCCGGCGACGATCGCCCCGAGGGCGCCGTCGAACGGGTCGCGGCCGACGACGCAGATGCGGAACGGCGCGTCCCGCCCGGCGAACGCCTCCGCCGGCCACTCGACGAACTTGGTGAAGTTGAAGAGGAAGGCGGCCTTGACCTCGTACTCGCCCACCGGCTGGCCGGCCGCCGGCGGCG
>DATABP010000353.1:0-1560 GCA_036259515.1 Thermoanaerobaculia bacterium
GGGAGCGACCGAGCCCGGGGCGGCAGGGCGCCGACCGGAGGAGCGCCGCGCGGCGGGGAGGCGCGGAGGGCCGGAGCGGGCGGCGGCGAGGCGGGAGGGCCCGGCCACGGGCAGCGTCGCTGGCGGTCGCCGGACGACGAGCGACGCGAGGAGACGAGCACCGACCGCGGTGGCGGGCGGCGGGGCGAGGCCGCCGGCGGGGGGGAGCGTCGCCAGCCTCCCCGCCGGCGTGAGGGAGAGCCGCGACGAACCGGGAAGGGAGGCCCGCCAGCCGGGAGTGACGAGAGGCGCCGGGCGGCACCGGATGCACGAGAGCGTGGCGGCCGCCCTCCGTGGCGGCCGAACCGCCGGCCGGGAGAGGCGCCGGCGCCGAGTCCGCCGAGGATGGGTGGCGCCGGCCGGCTCCAGGAGCCCGCATCCTCCAGGGGGGCCGGGAGGCCCGGCGGAAGGCCTCCACGAGAAGGAACGAACGCGGATCGGCCGCGAGACGGCGAGCGCCGTGGAACGCCGCCGCCTCGGTCGCGAGGAACCACGGCACCGGGCGGACCGCGCGACCACGCCGCCGGCGGCGGCGGCGATCCTCGGGCGCCACGCGGCGACGAGAGACGGCCCGCCGGGCGACCCGGCGAGCGGCGCTTCGAGCGGCACGATCGACCGCGGGCGCCCGGAGCGCGACCGCCTCGGCACCCGGCCCCTTCGTCGGCCGACCGGCCGGCACCGCCGGGGCGGGGAGGGCGCGCCGCGAGCGGGCGCGGAGCCGAAGGACCGTCCCGCCCGCGGCACGCCGCCGCCGACCGCCCGCGGAGAGCCGATCGGCCCCCTGCGGATCGCGCCTCGGCGACGACCCTCCCCGCCGCCGGCCCCGACCTCGCCGCCGTCACCCTTCCGCCGCCGCCCGCCCCCGTCCTCCCCGCCATCGCCGCCCGGCTCGCCGCGTGGGAGGAGATCGAGGTCGAGGTCGAGAAGCTGGTCGCCGGCGGCGACGGGCTGGCGCGGCCGGAGGGGGTGCCGGTGTTCGTGCCGCGGTCGGCGCCCGGCGACCGGCTGCGGGTGCGGCTGGTCGAGCGGCGGCCGGACTACGGGCGCGCCGAGATCGTCGAGGTGCTCGCCCCCGGCCCGGGGCGGCGGCGGCCGCCGTGCCCGTACTACGAGCGCTGCGGCGGCTGCCAGCTCCAGCACCTCGACGACGACCTCCAGAGCCGGCTCAAGGCGGAGGCGACGCTCGAGACGCTGGCCCGGCTGGGCGGCATCGAGCTCCCCGAGCCGCCCGAGGTGCTGACCGCCGGCCACTGGTCCTACCGCCTGCGCACCCAGCTCCACACCCGGCGCCGCGACGCGGGACCGGGCGGCGCCTCGCCCGGCGCCGGCAGCCCGGGAGTGGAGATCGGCTACTTCGCCCGCGGCAGCAACGACCTGGTGCCGATCGAGGCCTGCCCGATCCTCGTCCCCGAGCTCGAGGCGCTCCTCCCCGTGCTGCCGGAGCGGCTGGCCGACAAGACCCCGCGCCGGCTCGACCTCGCCGCCGGCGGCGCGGCGGGCGCCGGCCTGACCCGCGCCGCC
>DATABP010000354.1:0-10220 GCA_036259515.1 Thermoanaerobaculia bacterium
CGAGGGCCGCCCAGTCGACGGCGGCCCTCGACGCCGGCTGGCGGGCGGTGACCGCGCGCGAGCCCGGCTGGGCCAGCGTGCGGCTCGACGTCCCGCGGCCGGGCGAGACGACCGCCGAGCTGACCGTCCAGCACGGCGGCCGCGGCCGCCCCGACCTCCGCCGCAACGCCCGCGTCGGCCTCGCCGACGGCGCCGTCGTGGCGCTCACCACCTTCGACGACGAGAGCCGCGGCCGGCGGATCAGGAGCTGGCTGCGCTGGATCCACACCGGCGAGGCCGGCGGCATCGCCGGGCAGGCGGTGGCGGCGCTCGCCTCGGCGGGCGCGCTGCTCCTGGTGTGGACCGGCTGGGCGCTCGCCTGGCGGCGCTTCGTGCGCTCCCGCCGCCGATCCCACGCCGCCCCTTCCGTTCCCGTATCGCACCGCCCGCCGCGGCGGCCGCAGACCGACACCCTGGAGGAGATGACCCCATGAGCCAGCAGCTCAACCGTTCCGCCAAGCGCCGCGCCCGGCTGCGGCGCGCCACCGGCGTGCTCGCCGCGGGGGCGGCGCTCGGCCTGCGCATGACCACCGCCGCCGCCGCCGAGGAGGCGGTCCGCACCCGCACCCCGACCGAGATCACCCGCGAGCTGCTCGCCGCGCGCTTCGAGGAGATCGACGTGGCGGCGGTGCTCGCCGCGCGGAGGCCGCCGGCCGACCTGCCGGACTCCGGCGAGCCGCCGCGGCCGCGCGCCGACCAGCCGGCGGTGCTGCCGTTCGAGATCCCGCCCGGCCCGCTGGGCACCGTGCTCGCCGCGTTCAGCGAGACGACCGGCATCGAGGTCGAGCTGGCCGACGAGGCGCTCGCTCTCCTCGGCTCCCCCGGGGTGCGCGGCCGGGTGGCGCCGGAGGCGGCGCTCGCCGAGCTCCTCGCCGACACCGGCGCCGTCCACCGCTTCGTCGCCCCGCGCCGGGTGCGCGTCGAGCTGCCCGCCGTCGGCGACTCGATCGAGGTCACCGCCCCGGCGGGCGTCTCGTCGCCCGAGTACACCGAGCCGCTCCTCGACACGCCGCAGACGATCACCGTGATCGGCGCGGAGCGCATGGAGGAGCAGTCGGCGACCACGCTCCGCGACGTGCTGCGCAACGTGAGCGGGATCAGCATCCAGGCCGGCGAGGGCGGCGTGCCGGCCGGCGACAACCTGTCGATCCGCGGCTTCTCCGCCCGCACCGACCTCTTCCTCGACGGCATCCGCGACATCGGCGGCTACACCCGCGACTCGTTCAACGTCGAGCAGGTCGAGGTGATCAAGGGCCCCGCCTCGGTTCACTCCGGCCGCGGCTCGACCGGCGGCGCCGTCAACCTGGTCAGCAAGACGCCGGGCCCGGCGGAGCTCCGCAGCGCGGACTTCGGCGTCGGCAACGAGGGATACGGCCGCGCCACCGTCGACCTCAACCAGCCGCTCGCCGGGCTCGCCGGCGCCGCGGTGCGGCTCAACGCGATGTGGACCGAGGCCGGCACCCCCGGCCGCGACGAGGTCGAGAGCGGCCGCTGGGGGGTGGCGCCGTCGGTCAGCTTCGGGCTCGGCACGCCGACCCGGCTGACCGTCGGCTACTTCCACCTGGCGCAGGACAACGTCCCCGACTACGGCATCCCCTGGGTGCCCGGCGGCCACCGGGCGCTGGCCGAGCACGCCGACCGCCCGGCGCCGGTCGACTTCGACAACTTCTACGGACTCTTGGAGCGCGACCACGAGGAGGTGGTCACCTCGGTGGCGACCGCCGAGCTGCGTCACGACTTCGACGACCGCACGACGCTCCGCACCGTCGTCCGCCACGGCTCGACCGACCGCGACTCGGTGATCACCGCGCCGCGCTTCGTGCGCGACGACACCTCGACCGACGTGCGCCGCGACGACATGAAGTCGCGCGACCAGGAGGACACCATCCTCGCCGGCCAGGTCGACCTGTTGAGCGAGCTCGAGCTCGGCGGGCTCGAGCACCACCTGGTGCTCGGCGTGGAGGTGGCGCGCGAGGAATCGATCGACCACCTGCGCGAGGAGATCGGCCCGGAGCCGCCGGTCACCGACCTCTTCGATCCCGACCCGCGCCAGCCGTGGCAGGGGCGGATCGTGCGCACCGGCTTCGAGACCGAGGCCGAGGCGACCACCGCCGCCGTCCAGGCCTTCGACACCGTCGACCTCGGCCGCCGCTGGGAGGCGACCGGCGGCCTGCGCTGGGAGCGCTTCGACGCCGACTACCTCGACGAGGAGGAGGGCCTGGAGCTCGGGCGCACCGACGAGATGCTCTCCTGGCGCGCCGGGGTGGTGTTCAAGCCGCGGCCGGAGGGCAGCGTCTACGCCGGCGCCGGCACCTCGTTCAACCCCTCGGCCGAGGCGCTCCGCCTGCGCACCCGCGACGTCGAGCTCGAGCCGGAGGAGAGCCGCAGCTTCGAGGTGGGCACCAAGTGGGAGCTCGGCGGCGGCCGCCTCGGCCTCGCCGCCGCCGCCTTCCAGACCACGAAAGTGAACGCCAGGGTGCCGGGCCTCCTCCCCACCGACCCGGAGGAGGTGCTCGACGGCGAGGAGCGGGTGCGCGGCTTCGAGCTGTCGCTCGACGGCCAGCTCACCCGCCGCTGGTCCTCGCACCTCGCCTACACCTTCCTCGACAGCGAGATCACCGAGACCACCGACGCCGACGAGCGGGGCAACGCGCTCGCCAACACCCCCGAGCACTCGCTCAGCCTGTGGACCACCTACCGCACGCCGATCGGGCTCGAGCTGGGCGGCGGCGTGCAGTACGTCGGGGACCGCTTCAACAACGCCAGCGGCGCCCGGGTGGCGCCGGAGTACTGGCTGTTCGACGCCATGGCCGCCTACCCGATCCACCCGCGGCTCACCCTGCGGCTCAACGTCCAGAACCTCGCCGACGAGCGCTACATCGACCGCGTCGGCGGCGGCCACTTCATCCCCGGACCCGGCCGCTCGGTGGCGCTGACCACCGCCGTCGGCTTCTGACCGGCGGCGAGGAACCGGCATGCTGATCCCCATCCCCGACGTCCTCGACGCCGCCGCGGTCGCCCGCGCCCGCCAGATCCTCGACAGCGCCGACTGGGTGGACGGCCGGGTGACCGCCGGCCACCAGTCGGCGCGCGCCAAGGACAACGAGCAGCTCCCCGAGGGCAGCCCGGCGGCCCGCGAGCTCGGCGCGATGATCCTCGGCGCGCTCCAGCGCAACCCGCTCTTCATCTCGGCGGCGCTGCCGCTCCACGTCTTCCCGCCGCTCTTCAACCGCTACCGCGGCGGCCAGTCGTTCGGCACCCACGTCGACAACTCGATCCGCCAGGTGCCGGGCACCGCCCACCGCATCCGCACCGATCTCTCCGCCACCCTCTTCTTCCGCTCGCCGGACGAGTACGACGGCGGCGAGCTGGTGGTCGAGGACACCTACGGCGTGCAGCGGGTGAAGCTCCCGGCCGGCCACCTGATCCTCTACCCGGCGACCAGCCTCCACCACGTCACACCGGTCACCCGCGGCGAGCGGGTGAGCTCCTTCTTCTGGATCCAGAGCATGGTGCGGGGCGACGCCGACCGCTCGCTGCTGTTCGACCTCGACAGCGCCATCCAGCGCCTGGGCGCCGACGCCGAGAGCCAGCGCACCGCGGTGCAGCTCACCGGCGTGTACCACAACCTGCTGCGGAGGTGGGCGGAGATGTGAGCGGCTCCCGCCGCGCGCCGCGGGCGCGCCGGCGTCCGCCTTCGATCAGGAGATCGGCAGTCGCCGATGGCGCTTGCCGGTGGCGGCGTAGATCGCGTTGACGATCGCCGGCGGGACCGGCGGATAGGGGGGCTCGCCGGTCCCGGACGGGGCCTCGCGGCTGGGGACGAGATGCACCTCCACGCGCGGAGCCTGGTCGATGCGCAGGAGCGGGAAGTCGTGGAAGTTGCTCTGCCGCACCCGGCCCTTCTCGAAGGTGATCTCCCACTGGAGGACGCTGGCCACCCCGTCCGTCACCGCGCCCTCCACCTGCGCCTCGACGCCGTCGGGGTTGACCACGATGCCGCAGTCGATGGCACAGACGACGCGGAGCACCCGCACCGCGCCGTCGGCGGCGACCTCCACCTCGGCCACGCTGGCGTTGTAGGTCTCGCCGAACTGGCTGCAGGCGATGCCGCGGCCGCGGCCGGCGGGCAGCGGCTCGCCCCAGCCGGCGGCCTCCGCCGCGAGGTCCAGCACCCGCCGCAGGCGGCCGGTGTCCCAGCGCGGGTTGCCGCGCCGCCCCGGCAGACCGAGCCTCGCCCCGTCCTGCCGCGGCTCGCCGAGCAGGCGCCGGTGGAGCGCCAGCGGGTCGACCCCCGTCCCGGCCGCGATCTCGTCGATGAAGCTGTTGACGGCGAAGACGTTGAACGAGTGCGAGACCGAGCGCCAGGAGCCGAGCTGGAGCGCGACGTCGACCGGCGTGTGCGCGAAGCGGAGGTTCGGGATGCGGTACGGGAGGTCGGCCCCGCCCGCGACGTCGTAGAGCGCCGGATGCTCCACCTCCGGCCCGCCGATGTGGACGTTGAGCGGCGGAGTCACCAGGTGGTGGGACCAGCCGGTGACGCGGCCGGCGGCATCGGCCGTCGCCTGCAACCGGTGCAGGCTGGGAGCCCGGAAGTAGTCGCCGTGGACGTCGTCCTCCCGGGTCCACAGCACCTTGACCGGCGCTCCCGCGCGGCGGGAGACGAGCGCCGCCTCGATCCCGTAGTCCCAGGCGAGCCGGCGCCCGAAGCCGCCGCCCTCGAGGGTGGGAGTCACCGAGACCGCCTCCTCGGGGAGGTCGAGGGCGGCGGCGAGGAACCGCTTGAGCCGCAGAGGGACCTGCGTCGGGCCCCAGGCGTCGCAGCGGTCGGCGCGCACGTCGGCGGTGAAGCCCATCGGCTCGAGACAGCCGTGGGCGAGGAGCGGAAGCTCGTACTCCGCCTCGAAGCGGCGGGCGCCCTGCGCCCACTCGCGGTCGAAGTCCCCCTCGTCCCTCACCACGAGGTGGGGAGGCCCGTCGAGCGCCCGGCGCATCCGCTCGGCGAGCCGGGCGCTGCCGTCCTCGGCGGCGTCGCCCTCGCGCCAGCGCACCTGCAACCGCCGCTTCCCCTCGAGGGCCGGCCAGGTGCCGTCGGCGACGACCGCCACGCCGCCGCGAACGCGGCCGTAGCGGAGGTCGTCGATCATCAGCGGCTCGATCGCGAAGACGTCGATCACCCCGGGGACCGCCAGCGCCGCGCCGGCGTCGAAGCCTTCGAGGACGGCGCCCTCGCTCGGCGGACGCTCGACCGTCGCGAAGCGCATGCCGTCGACCTCGACGTCGATGCCGTACACCGCCCGCCCCTGCACCAGCGGCTCGAGGTCGACGCGGCGGATCCGGCGGCCGACGACGTCGAAGCGGTCCACCGGCGTGAGAGGCGGGTCCGCGACGGGATCGAGCGCCGCCGCCGCCGCGGCCAGCTCGCCGTAGCCCAGCCGGCGGCCGGTGGGCGGGTGGGTCACCCATCCCCCCGCCGCCGCGCAGTCGCCCGCCGCGACGCCCCATTCCGCCGCCGCCGCCGCGATCAACAGCTCTCGCGCCGCCGCCCCGGCCCGGCGCAGGGGCTCCCAGTACGCGCGCACGCTGTCGCTGCCGCCGACGCTCATCGCGCCGAACCGCTCGTCCGCCGGGGCCTGCTCGACGCGGACGTCGTCCCAGTCGACGGCGAGCTCCTCCGCCACGATCATCGGCAGCGCGGTCCGCACCCCCTGCCCGATCTCCGGGACGGGAGCGGTGATGGTGACCAGGCCGTCGGTCCGCACCTCGACGAAGACGTCCAGCCGGTGCGCCCGCACCGCCTGCTCGGCGGGCCCGGCAGGCCCGGCGGGCTCGACGGGAGCCCGGCACCCCGCCAGGTCGTAGCCGACGACCAGCCCGCCGCCCGCCGCCGCCAGCACCTTGAGGAAGCCTCGGCGGCTCCACTCTCCCGGCGAACCGCTCATCCCGGCGAGCCGCCGCCGGCAGCCCGGTGGATGGCGCGCCGGATCCGCTGGTAGGTCCCGCACCGGCAGAGGTTGCCGGCCATCGCCGCGTCGACCTCGTCGTCCGTCGGCCGGGGGTTGTCCTTCAACAGGGCCGCCGCCTGCATGATCTGCCCGGCCTGGCAGTACCCGCACTGCGGCACCCCCTCCTCCACCCATGCCCGCTGCACCGGATGGTCGCCCGCGGGAGAGAGCCCCTCGATGGTGACGATCTCCCGTCCAGCGGCCGCCTCCACCGGATAGAGGCACGAGCGCTGGGGCCGGCCGTCGACGTGGACGGTGCAGGCACCGCAGCGGCCGATCCCGCAGCCGTACTTGGCGCCGGTCAGCCCCAGCCCGTCGCGGAGCACCCAGAGGAGCGGTGTCCCCGGCGCGGCGACGACCCGTTCGCTGCGGCCGTTGACGCTCAACGTCCACGGCGGCCGCTCCGGCGAGGGGCGGACGGGAGGGCGGTTCGAGGCGGCGGGAACGGTCATGGGCGATAGGAACCGAGAAGCGACGAAGAACCTTCCGGCAAGAGCGAACTATCTCATTTCGGCGAGGGCGCGTGGAGTCGGCGCCTCCGGCCCGCCACGGCCGCAGTGCCGTGGCGGCCCGCGTCGTCCGGGCTGGGCGTCGCGGCGAGCGGTCGGTGCGGCACGCGGAATGCAGCCCCGGGGCGCGGAGCACACCGGCGCCTGGGCGGCCCCCGTACGTCTCGCCCGACACGACCGACCCTCGGCTCGACCGGGCTGCCGGAGCAGCGGAGCCATGAGTCCTTCAGAGGGAGACCGGGAGATCCGAGCGCTCCGGGAGAGCGAGCGCGACTTCCGCGCGCTCGCCAACTCCATCCACCAGCTCGCCTGGATGGCCGACGGCAGCGGGTCGATCTTCTGGTACAACGACCGCTGGTACGAGTACACCGGCTCGACGCTCGAGGAGATGCGCGGGTGGGGCTGGCGGAAGGTGCTCCACCCCGACCACGTGGCGAGGGTCGTCGAGCGCATCCGCAAGACGTTCGAGACCGGCGAGCCGTGGGAGGACACCTTCCCGCTCCGCGGCAGGACCGGCGAGTACCGGTGGTTCCTCTCGCGCGCGCTGCCCCTCCACGACGACGAGGGCCGCGTGGTGCGGTGGTTCGGCACCAACACGGACGTGACCGAGCAGCGACGGGCGGTGGACGCGCTGCGGGACAGCGAAGAGCGGTTCCGAGCCCTCGCGGAGAACGCGACCATGTCGATCTTCGTGATCGACGAGGAGAGCACCATCGAGTTCGCCAACCCCACCGCGGAGCGGATCTTCGGCTACTCCCTCCACGAGCTGATCGGCCGCTCGCTCGACGCGCTGATGCCCGAGGACCAGCGCTCGCGCCACCACGCCGGCATCCGGCGCTACCTGGAGACCGGCCGACGCAACATCACCTGGGAAGGAATCGAGCTGCCGGGGCTGACCAAGGACGGCCGGATCGTTCCCCTCGAGATCAGCTTCGGCGAGTTCGTGCGCGGGGGCCGGCACTACTTCATCGGCATCGCCCGCGACATCACGGAGCGGAAGCAGGCCGCCGAGGCGCTGCGGGAGAGCGAGGAGAGCTACCGCCTGCTGGCGGACATGATCCCCCAGCACATCTGGACCACCGATCCCGACGGCTACCACAGCTACTTCAGTCGCCGGTGGTACGAGTACACGGGGGCGACGATCGAGGAGACCCGAGGCGAGGGATGGCTCGACCTGCTCCACCCCGACGACCGGGAACGGACGATCGCCCGTTGGCAGCACTCGCTGCGCACGGGCGAGACGTACGCGATCGAATACCGGTTCCGCAGGGCGGACGGGAAGTACACCTGGTTCCTGGGGCAGGCGATGCCGCTGCGCAACGAGGTCGGCGAGATCGTCCGCTGGTTCGGAACGCTGACCGACATCTCCGAACACAAGCGGATCGAAGAGGAGCGCGAGCGGCTCCTCGCCCGCGAGCAGGAGGCCCGCGCCGAGGCCGAGCGGCGGTGGGACGAGCTGGAGCGCGTCACCGAGAGCCGAGCGCGGCTCATGCGGGGCTTCAGCCACGACGTGAGGAACCCGCTCGGCGTGGCCGTCGGCCACCTCCACCTCATCCGCCAGACGGGCTCGCTGAGCGCGAAGCAGGGCGAGAGCGTGGAGAAAGTCCGCCGCTCGATCGCCGCCGCGCTCGACCTGATCGAAGACCTGCTCGAGCTCGCCCGCGCCGAGACGGGAGAGATCGAGATCCGGCGCGGGCCCACCGACCTGCGGGGAGCGGCGCGGGACGCCGCCGAGGAGTACCGCGACCAGGCCGAGGCGGAGGGGCTCGCCCTGTCGCTGGAGCTCCCCGGCGAGCTGCCGGCGATCGCCTCGGACCGCCGGCGGGTCCGCCAGATCCTCGGCAACCTGCTCTCGAACGCGGTCAAGTACACCGAGCGGGGTGCCGTCACCGTGCGCCTCGCCGTCCGCGACGGCGGCGAGGCCCCCGGCCCCGGCGACTGGATCGCCGTCGACGTCTCCGACACCGGGCCCGGCATCTCGCCGGAGCAGCAGCGCCTGCTCTTCCAGGAGTTCCGCCGGCTGGACACCGCCGGCGGGCGGCGGGGCACGGGGATCGGCCTCGCGATCAGCCAGAAGATCGCCGGCGCGCTGGGCGGCGCGATCACCGTCGACAGCGAGGTCGGCCGCGGGAGCACCTTCACCCTCTGGCTGCCGATCCTCGCCGCGGCGGCGGAGCCGCCGCGCGAGACGAAGCGAGCGGCGGACTGAACCGAGGTGGTGGAGGTGCCAGCCGGCGGTCCCCGTGCCGACGCGAGATCGCCGAGGACCGGCTCCGCCGTCACCTACTCCACGGAGATCGATTCATGCGGGGAGCAGTTCTCTTCGGTCCGCGGGACATCCGCGTCGTCGAGCGCGAGGACCCCTGGCTCCTCGAGCCGACGGACGCCATCCTGCGGGTCTCCGCCGCCTGCGTGTGCGGCTCCGACCTGTGGCCCTACCGCGGCGTCGAGCCGATCGACGGGCCCACGGCGATGGGCCACGAATACTGTGGCCTCGTCGAGGAGGTGGGCCCTGAGGTCCGGGACGTCGGGACCGGCTGGTTCGCCGCCGATGGACGATCGCCGCGCGATCAAGACGCTGCTGATTCCGTGACCTTCCGGAAGTGGATCTCGAACCGCGCCAAGATCCTTCCTTTTCAGCTCTCTGGAGCTGCCGCGCGGCGAAGGAGGGGAAGTGGTGGAGCCGATCGGGATCGAACCGACGACCTCTTGAATGCCATTCAAGCGCTCTCCCAACTGAGCTACGGCCCCACGCGGTCGGGACGCGGGATGTTAGCCCGCGCCGAAGGGGCGGTCAAGCGGCGGGAGCCGCGGACGGCGCCACCTTCCAGCGGGGGAGAACCGCCCACGCCGCCCGGCGATTCCTACGTCACCCACAGCAGCACGGCGAACGCGATCACCGCTCCGGTGACCACCGCCTTCACCCAGCGGTGGCCCTTGAGCACGGTCAGGCGCACGCCGAGCTGGCCGCCGACGACGCTGCCGGCGCCGAGCACCAGGCCGGCCAGCCAGTCGATCTCGCCGCCGGCGGCGAAGATCGCCAGGGAGACGCCGGTGAAGACGAGGATGGCGAGCACCTTGATCGCGTTGCCGCGCACCAGGTCGAGGCCGGCCCAGGTGGTGGCGGCGAGGAGCAGGAAGCCCACGCCGGCCTGGACGAAGCCGCCGTAGAGGCCGATGACGAAGAAGGCGGCGACCAGGCCCGGGCTCCACGGCGAGCGCGGGGTGGCGGCCTCGGCGGTGTCCTCGGCGGTGCCCTCCTCCCGCTTCCGCCCCCCCGGCCCGAGCAGGGTCCACAGGCTGACCGCCACCATCAGGAGCGCCAGCACCCTCTCGAAGGCCTCGTCGCCGATCCGGAGCGCCGCCCAGGTGCCGAGGACGGCGCCGGCGACCGCGGGCACCGAGGCGGCGAGCGCCCAGCGCCAGTCGAGCACGCGGTGGCGGTGGAAACCGCGGACGGCGGCGACGTTCTGGAGCAGGATCGCCACCCGGTTGGTGCCGTTGGCGAGGGTGGCCGGCAGGCCGAGGAAGATCAGCACCGGCAGGCTGAGGAAGGAGCCGCCGCCGGCGACGACGTTGATCAGGCCGGCGGCGACGCCGGCGACGGCGAGCGCCAGCCAGGACGCCGCCGGCAGGAGCCATTCGGGCATCGAGACCTCCCGCGGCG
>DATABP010000355.1:0-6372 GCA_036259515.1 Thermoanaerobaculia bacterium
GGAGCTCCAGCGCCAGCTCCTCGAGATTCTCGCCGACCTCGTGCTCGACCACCAGCCGGGCGCCGGCGGGGACGACGAAGCGGCGGTTGGCGACCTGGACGCGGAACGGCTCGCCGCGCTCGAGCGCGTCGGCGAGGCGGCGCAGGGTGGTGACGAAGTAGTCGGTGGAGACGTCCTTCTCGACGTCGCGCTGGGTCATCGCGGGTCTCCCGGTCCGGTGAAGGGGCCGACGGCGTCCACGCCGGCGGCGATCCGACGATAGCCGATCGCGCTACAATCGCCGCCCACCGTGGCCGAGCCGACGCCCACCCCGAGCCGGGGCGCCCTCCGTTTCCGGCAGGGCTTCCTGCTCCTGCTCGTCGCCGGCATCACCGTCCTCTTCCTGCTCGTCGTCCGGCAGTTCCTGCTCGCCGTCGTCCTGGCGGCGGTGTTCGCCGGCATGATGTACCCGCTCTACGCCTGGCTGCGCGACAGGATGCGCGGCCGCCGGGCGCTCGCCGCTGTCGTCACGCTGCTCCTGCTCCTGGTCGGCGTCGGCCTGCCGCTCGCCGGGTTCCTGGCGCTGGTCGCGAACGAGGCGGTGCAGCTCTCGCAGTCGGCCGAGGGCTGGTTCGAGGAGCAGGGGCCGCGGCTCGCCGAGCTGCGCTCGTGGGTCGAGCGCATCCCCTACGCGGACCAGTGGCTGCCCGAGGGTCCCGAGCTGGCGGCACAGATGCGCGAGGTCGCCGGCCGCGCCGGGCCGATGCTGATGGGCACCGTCGCCGCCGCCACCCGCGGCACGCTCGCCTTCTTCCTCCAGCTCTTCGTGCTGCTCTACGCGATCTTCTTCTTCCTGATCGACGGGCCGGCGATCCTGCGCAAGATCCTCTACTACACGCCGCTCGCCGCCGAGGAGGAGGAGCAGCTCCTGGAGCGCTTCGTCTCGGTGACCCGGGCGACGCTCAAGGGCTCGCTGCTGATCGGCGTCATCCAGGGGGCGGCGGCGGGGGTGGCGTTCTGGGTGGCGGGGGTGCCGGGGCCGGCCTTCTGGGGCACGGTGATGGCGGTGCTCTCGGTGATCCCGGCGCTCGGCGCCGCGCTGGTGTGGATCCCGGCGGTGATCTACCTGTTCATCACCGGCCACACGGCGGCGGGGATCGGCCTCCTCCTGTGGTGCGCGCTGGTGGTCAGCACGGTCGACAACTTCCTCCGCCCGCGGCTGGTCGGCCGCGACGCGCGGATGTCGGACCTCCTCATCCTGATCTCGACCCTCGGCGGCATCGTGCTCTTCGGGGCCGTCGGCTTCATCGTCGGCCCGATCGTCGCCGCCCTCTTCGTCACCGTCTGGCACATCTACGGCGACACCTTCCACGAGTGGCTGCCGCCGGTGCCGGAGAAGCTGCCGCGGACGCGCGGCAAGAAGCGCCGACGCGAGCCCGAGCCGGCCGCCGACCCTCCGGCCTGACCGGCCGGCCGTTGCATAGGATGCCCGCCATGGAGCGCGAGGCGGCGGCGGCGCGGGTCGAGGAGCTGCGCGAGGAGATCCGGCGGCACGACCACCTCTACTACGTGGAGGACCGGCCGGCGATCTCCGACGCCGCCTACGACGCCCTCTACCGCGAGCTGGCGCGGCTCGAGGAGGAGCACCCCGACCTCGTCGCCGCGGACTCGCCGACGCAGCGGGTCGCCGGGCAGCCGGCGGACGCCTTCCCCACCGTCGAGCACGCGGCGCCGATGCTGTCGCTCGACTCCGACCAGGACGAGGCGACGCTGCGCCGCTTCGACGAGCGGGTGCGGAAGGCGCTCGACGGCGTCGTCGGCGAGGTCGCCTACGTGGTCGAGCCGAAGCTCGACGGGCTGTCGATCGAGCTGGTCTACGAGGACGGCGTCCTGGTGCGGGCGGCGACGCGCGGCGACGGGCGGCGCGGCGAGGCGATCACCCCCAACGTGCGCACCATCCGCAGCGTGCCGCAGCGCCTGCGCCGTCCCGGCGGCGGCGTGCCGGCGCCGCCCCGCTTCCTCGCCGTGCGCGGCGAGGCGCTGATCCGGCTGCCGGACTTCGAGCGCGTCAACGAGGCGCTCCTCGCCGACGGCAAGGAGCCGTTCGCCAACGCGCGGAACGCCGCCGCCGGGTCGCTGCGCCAGCTCGACCCGCGGATCGCCGCCTCCCGCCGCTTCGTGCTCGAGGCCTACGACGTGCTGGCCGCCGCCTGGGACGGCGGCGACGGCGGCGCGCCGCCCTTCGCCACCCACTGGCAGCTCCTCGACACGCTGGCCGCCTGGGGCCTCAAGGTCAACCCGACGCGGCGGCGGGTGACCTCGGTCGACGAGGTCCTCGACTTCCACGCCGACCTCGAGCGCCGCCGCGACGACCTCGACTTCGAGATCGACGGCGTGGTGATCAAGCTCGACGACCTCGCCGCCCGCGAGCGCCTGGGCGCCACCTCGCGCCACCCGCGCTGGGCCTTCGCCTTCAAGTTCCCGCCGCGGAAGGAGATCACCCGCGTCGAGGCGATCGCGCCGTCGGTGGGGCGCACCGGCGTGGTCACCCCGGTGGCGCTCCTGCGGCCGGTCGAGCTGGGCGGGGTGACCGTCTCGCGCGCCACCCTCCACAACCGCGAGGAGGTGGCGCGGAAGGACGTGCGCGAGGGCGACTGGGTGCGCGTGCAGCGGGCCGGCGACGTCATCCCGCAGGTGATCGAGCGGCTGGAGACCGACGCCCACGGCCAGACCTACGACCGCGGCGAGCCGTGGCGGATGCCGGCCGCCTGCCCGTCCTGCGACACGCCGCTCGTCGAGCGCGGCCCGTTCACCGTCTGCCCCAACTCCTACGGCTGCCCGGCGCAGCTCGTGGGCCGCGTCGTCCACCTCGCCTCGCGCGACGCGCTCGACGTCGAGGGGCTGGGCGAGGAGACGGCGAGGCTGCTGGTCGCCCAGGGGCTGGTCGAGCGGCTGCCGGACGTCTTCGACCTCACGGCCGAGCAGCTCCTGCCGCTCCCCGGCTTCGCCGAGGTCTCGGCCGGCAAGCTGGTCGCCGGCATCGAGAAGGCGTCGACCGTCGAGCTCGACCGCTTCCTCTACGGCCTCGGCATCCCCGAGGTCGGCGTCGCCGTCGCCCGCGACCTCGCCCGCCACTTCGGCACCCTCGCCAACCTGCGCGCCGCCGGCGCCGCGGCGCTCCAGGAGGTCCCCGGCGTCGGCCCGCGGATGGCCGAGCAGATCGGCGCCTTCTTCGCCGACGAGAGGAACGCGCGGGTGCTCGACGACCTCCTCGCCGGGCGGGTGACCCCGATCGAGCACGAGCCGTCGCCGGCGGCGCTCGCCGCCGAGGCCGCCGCCGCGCTCCCCTTCGCCGGCAAGAAGCTCGTCTTCACCGGCACGCTGTCGGCGATGACCCGCCGCGACGCCGAGGAGCTGGTCGCCCGCCACGGGGCGCGCGCCACCGGCTCGGTGTCGAAGTCGACCGACTGGCTGGTCGCCGGCGAGGAGGCCGGCTCGAAGCTCGACAAGGCCCAGGCGCTGGGGGTGACGGTGCTGAGCGAGGAGGAGTTCCTGGCGCTCCTGGCCGAGCACGGCATCGAGCCGCCCCCGGCGCCGGCCTAGCCCCGGGGGAGCCGCCGCCCGCTCTCACTTCCGGGCCACCACCCGCTCCAGCTCGGCCTGGATCCGGTCCTTCACCTCCAGCACGTGCCGCGTGTAGGCCTCGAGCTTGCGGTACTCCGCCTCGGCGGCGTCGAGCGCCTGCCGCAGCGCCGCGTACTGCGCCTCGCTCCCCTCGACGGCGCGCCGCAGGAGCTTGCACTCGTTCTCCACCGCCAGCGCCCACTGGCGGAGCTGGAGATACTCCACCGAGGCCACCACGTCGAGGCTGTCGGAGAGCTCGAAGAGGCGGGGCAGGTCGAAGTCGTACCGCGCCTCGGCCACCGCGAGCTGCGCGGGGTCCTGGAGCTGGCGCCACAGCCGCTCGGCGCCCAGCCGGCGGACGCTCGGCCGCGCGTGCTGGAGGTAGAGGAGCGCCTTCTCCATCTCGTGCTCGGGGCCGGGCTGGAAGTCCGGGTGCCGCAGGCGGTCGGCGAAGGCCTGGCGGAAGAGCTCGACCGGCAGGGCGTCGAAGACGTCGCGGTAGACCTGGACCAGCTCGAGCTCGGCGCGCCGGGCGTTGAGCGGCGAGCTGACGTTGCGGCCGTCGGCGTGCACCCGGTACTCGACCAGCGGCTGGGCGAGGAGCGGCAGCTCGTGGTCGCGGATCAGCCGCAGCCACATCGCGAAGTCCGGCACCTGCGCCGCGGTCACCGGGAAGAGGCCGGCGTCGACCAGCAGCCGGCGCTCGGCGAGGCAGCTCACGGTGCACAGGTAGTTGCCGTGGAAGAAGAACCAGGCGAGCATCTCCGGCCGCGTGCGCCGGGGATGGTTGAACCAGCCGCTGGCGAAGTGCTCGCCCGAGAGCGGGTCGCCCGCGTCGTCGATGAAGCTCGCCCAGGAGAAGACGATCGGGCCGCCGGTCGCCTCCAGGAAGGCGAGCTCGCGCTCCAGGCGCTCGGGCCGGCAGACGTCGTCGCCGGCGAAGAGGGCCACGTACCGCCCGCGCGCGGCGCGGATGCCGACGTTGGTGGCGTGCGCGCCGCCGTGGTTCTCCTGCGCGAGCACGACGATGCGCGGGTCGTCGAAGCGGCGCACGATCTCCAGCGTGTCGTCGCGCGAGCCGTCGTCGACGACCACCAGCTCGAGGTCGGCCATCGTCTGGGCGAGCACGCTGTCGATCGCCGGCCCCACGTCGCGGGCGTTGTTGTAGAGCGGCAGGACGACGCTGACCCGCGGCGCGCGACCGCTCATCCCGCCGCCCCCCGGACGACGCGGGAGATCGCCCTCACCTGCTCCAGGCTCACCCCCGAGTGGAGCGGCAGGCAGAGGACCTCTCGCGCCGCGCGGTGCGCCTCCGGGAGCTGCCGCGGATCCGCCGAGGGCAGCCGCCGGTAGGCCGGCGACTCGCTGCACAGGGGATAGAAGTAGCGCCGGGCGAAGACGTTGGCGGCGCGCAGCGTGAGGTGGAGCTCGTCGCGGGTACAACCGAAGCGCTCGCCGTCGACGCGGACGACGAAGTACTGGACGCTCCCCTCCGGCAGCGCCGCCGGCAGGCCGAGGCCGGGCAGCCCGGAAAGCTCCTCGCGGTAGCCGTCGGCCAGCTCGCGCCGGTGCCGCCGCTCCTCGGGCAGCGCGTCGAGCACCGCCAGCCCGAGCGCCGCGTGGACCTCGCTCAGCTTGCCGTTCAGGCCGGGCAGCTCCACCGTCTGCTCGTCGCGGATGCCGAAGTTGCGCAGGAGCGCCGCCTCGTCGGCCACCGCCGGGTCGCGGCAGGCGAGCGCGCCGCCCTCGGCGGTGTGGAAGAGCTTGGTGGCGTGGAAGCTGAACGCCGAGGCGTCGCCGAAGCTGCCGATGCCGCGGCCGTCGACCCGCACCCCGAAGGCGTGCGCGGCGTCGTAGATCACCTTGAGGCCGTGGCGGTCGGCGATCTCCTGGAGCGCGGCCACCTCGCACGGGGTGCCGTAGACGTGCACGGCGAGGATCGCCCGGGTGCGCGGCGTGATCCGGCTCTCGAGCCGCTCCGGGTCGAGGTTCATCGTCGCCGGGTCGACGTCGCAGAACACCGGATCGAGGCCGCTCCACGCCAGCACGTGGGTGGTCGCCGGGAAGGTGAACGGGGTGGTGAGCACCTCGCCCTCGAGGTGGAGCGCCCGGCAGGCGGCGAGGAGCGCCATCGTGCCGTTGTTGAACAGCAGGAGGCTCGGCGTCCCGAGCTCGTCCCGCAGCCGCGCCTCGAGCTCGGCGTGCTGGGCGCCGCCGTTGGTCAGCCAGCGGCTGCGCCACACCTCCTCGAGACGCGCGACGAACACCTCGAGCGGCGGCAGCAGCGGACCGCCGACGTAGATCGGCTCGGCGAAGGGGGCGCGGCTCGCCGCCGGGCTGGGGACTTCGGACATCCTGACTCCTTGCTCAGCCGGCGGGATCGCCCGCGCGATGCCATCCTTCGGGACGGGTGGAGATCGCCCGTGCGGGCACCCCCGCCACCGTCTGGTTCGCCGCCACGTCGCGGATCACCGCGGCGCCGGCGCCGACGATCGACCAGCGCCCGAGCCGCACGCCGGGCAGCACGTTGGCGCCGATGCCGAGGAACGCCCCCTCCTCCACCGCGACGTTGCCGGCGAGGTGGACCGCCGGCGACAGCGTGACGTGGTCCGCCAGCGACACGCCGTGCGAGATCGTGCACCCGACGTTGACGTGCGCGTGGTCGCCGAGACGGATGCGCTGGGTGAGCACGCTCCCCGCCGCGACGATCACCCCCTCGCCGACCTCGATCCGCGCGCCGCGCTCGACGCCGGGGTGGACGAGCGAGGC
>DATABP010000356.1:0-1787 GCA_036259515.1 Thermoanaerobaculia bacterium
GACGATCAGCTCGGGCGAGCGCTCGACCGCCACCCCCACCCGCGTCTCGAGACCGACGCCGTGCGCCGCCAGCGTCCGCGCCAGCCGCTCGCTCCGCGCCGCCAGCTCGCCGTAGGAGAGGCCGCCGCCGGCCGCGAGCACCGCCGGCTCCTCCGGCCGCTCCGCCGCGCGGGCGAGCACCAGCTCGTGGAGCGCGGCGTCGCGCGGGTAGGGGCGGGCGGTGTCGTTCCACTCGCCTGGCACCGGCCGCCGTGCCGCGCCGCCGCTCATCCCGCACCTCCCGCGGAGGCGTCCGCCTCCCGCACCACCACCCGCCGGTCGGCCGGCAGGTCGGCGAGGGTCGACACCCGGCCGGACGGCCAGCGCACGGTCAGCCGCTCCACCCGCCCGGCGTCGCCGAGCCCGAACACCGGCTCGAGCTGCGACTGCGAGAGGTAGCTGCCGCCGGTCCTGACCAGCCATCGGCGGACGGCGCCGCCGGCCTCGACCTCGACCCGGGCGCCGACGCCGTCGCGGTTGCCGCCCTCGCCCTCGAGGCCGACGCGCAGCCAGTGACCGCGCTCGGGCGCGCGGTTCTCGAACACCGCCGCCGGGCCGCCGTTGGTCGACAGCGCGAGGTCGAGGTCGCCGTCGTCGTCGAGGTCGGCGAAGGCGGCGCCGCGGGCGACGCGGGGCAGCGCGAGGTCGCCGCCGGCGGTGTCGGTCACCTCGACGTAGCGCCCGTCGCCGGCGTTCCAGAAGAGCTGCTGCGGCTGGGCGTAGCGGATGCGGCCCTGCACCCGCTCGATCTCGGCGTCGAGGTGACCGTTGGCGACGAAGAGGTCGAGCCGGCCGTCGAGGTCGAAGTCGAAGAAGAAGGTGCCCCAGCCCAGGGTGAGGAGCGTCTTCGGCCCCACCTCGCTCTGCCGCGCCACGTCGACGAAGAAGCCGTCGCCCCGGCCCTCGTAGAGGCCGAGCATCTCCTGGCTGAAGTAGCTGATCACCAGGTCGGGGCGGCCCGAGCCGTCGTAGTCGGCGGCGTCGATCCCCATGCCGCCGCGCACCGCGCCGGTGGCCGAGAAGGCGACCCCGGCGGCGGTGCCGATCTCCTCGAAGCGCCCGTCGCCGGCGTTCTCGTAGAGGAGGTTCGGCTGGGTGTCGCCGGCGACCGCGACGTCGATCCGCCCGTCGTCGCCGAGGTCGAGGAGCGCCACCCCCATCGCCTTCATCCCGGGCTGCGCGAAGCCCGCCTCGGCGGTCGCCTCGCGGAAGGTGCCGTCGCCGAGGTTGCGGTAGAAGCGCGGCGAGGCGCCCGGGTACTCGACCGGCGTGCAGTAGGTCTTGGTCACCCCGTCGAGCGAGCAGAAGAGGTCGCTCTCGGGGCTCCAGGTGACGTAGCGGGCGACCAGGAGGTCGAGCCAGCCGTCGCCTTCGGCGTCGAAGAAGGCGGCGCCGGCGCCGAACTCGTCGGCGTCGGCCAGCCCGGCGCGGCGGCCGGGGTCGACGAAGCGGCCGCCGCGGTTGTCGAGCAGCCGGTCGCGGCCGAGGCAGGAGAGGAAGAGGTCGGTGTCGCCGTCGGCGTCGACGTCGGCGGCGGCGGCACCCAGGCAGTAGGCGTCGAGGTCGAGGCCCCACTCCGGCCCCGCCGCCTCGAACCGGAAGCCGCCGCGGTTGAGGTAGAGGCCCTGCGGCGCGCCCGGCCGTCCGCCGCCCGGCCGCCCCGGCAGCTCGCCGCCCTGGACGAACAGGAGGTCCTGCCGCCCGTCGCCGTCGGCGTCGAAGGCGACCACCCCGGCGCCGATCGTCTC
>DATABP010000357.1:0-5753 GCA_036259515.1 Thermoanaerobaculia bacterium
GCTCGACCTCGGCGAGGAGCTCGTCGGGGCCGAGCGCGGTGGCGAAGAGACCGAGGAAGAAGTCGCGCGCGTCGACCCAGCGCTCGCCGCCCGGGCCGACCAGCCGCAGCCGCGCGTCGAGCGCCACCGCCACCGCCGGCAGCTCGGCCGCCGGGTCGGCGTGCGCCAGGCTGCCGCCGACCGTGCCGCGGTTCCGGATCTGCGGGTGAGCGACGAAGGGGAGCGCCTCGGCGAGGAGCGGCGCGCGGCGCGCCACCTCGGGATCGCGCTCCAGCCGCGCGAGCCGGGCGAGGGCGCCGACGCGGAGGCCGCCGTCCGCGGAGGCGGTCACGAAGTCGAGCTCGGCCACCGGGTTGACGTCGATCAGCGCCGCCGGCTGCGCCAGCCGGAAGCTCATCACCGGGATCAGGCTCTGGCCGCCGGCGAGCACCTTCGCCTCGCCGCCCCACGCCGCCAGCCGCTCGACCGCCTCGGCCGCCGAACGCACCGCGACGTAGTCGAACGGCGCCGGCTTCACGCCGCGCTCGCCTCGGCAACGGGAGGCCGGGTGGGTGTCTCGGGGGCCCGCGACAAGGTGCGGCGGATCATACGCGAAGGGGCCGCGGCGAACCGCGGGCCGGCGAGGACCTAAGCAACGGCCTACGGCGGTTCCGAGCCGGCCGCCGACGCCGGTAGCGACGCGAACCAGAGCGCCACGTCGCGCATCTCCTCGGGCTGGAGCTTCTCGGCGATCGGCCGCATCACGTGCTCGTAGTCCGAGCCGCCCCGCCGGCCCTCCTTGAACAGCTCGAGCTGGAGCGCCAGGTACTCCGGGTACTGGCCGGCGAGCCGCGGGTAGCGCGGGTTGCGCCGCCGCTCGACGGGGCCGTGACAGTCGACGCAGGAGGGCACCTTGCGCGCCGGGATGCCGCGCTGGGCGATCGCCCGGCCGCGCGCCAGCGCCGCCGCGTCGGCCGTCCGCAACCCCGCGGTGGCGCCGGGCTTCTCGTGCGGCGAGGGGACGATCTCGCTCGACGCCGCCGTCGAGGGCACGTCGGCGGCGGTGAGGTGGACGGTCGGATCGGGCGCCTGGGCGGCGTAGTAGGCGGCGAGCTCGGCCATCGTCTCGGCGGAGAGCGCGGCGGCGACGGTCTCCATCGTGCCGCTGTGCCGCGAGCCGGCGGAGAAGGCGCGGAGCTGGGCGAGGAGGTACGCCTCGGGCTGGCCGGCGAGCCGCGGGTAGGCGCCCACGCCGCGCCCCTGGCCGTCCTCGCCGTGGCAGCGGCGGCAGGTCTCGACCACCGGCGCCGGGGGATCGCCGGTCAGCGCGGCCAGCGGGCGGGCGGCTTCGGGCTCGGCGCCCTCGTCGCCGGCGGCGATCTCCTCGTTCCGCGCCAGCCGCGCGTACTCGTCCGGCCCCAGCTCGGGCAGGCGCTCGAGGAAGGCGACCATCGCCCACACCTCGTCCTCCCGCCGCTGCGACGGCCAGCCCGGCATCCCGGTCAGCTTGATGCCGTTCTTGACCACCCAGAAGAGCTCGCCGGGACCCAGCCGGTCCAGCCGCTCGGGGAGGAAGGGCGGCGTCGGCAGCATCTCGGTCAGCGTGCGCGGCGGCGGGTCCGACGCGGTGCCGTGGCAGGGGCGGCAGCCGAGCTCGTAGTGGCCGGCGCCGCGCAGCACCAGCGCCGGGTCGTCGAGGGGCGGCGGGTCGATCCAGAGCGCGCGGGCGGCGAGCGTCCGCCGCTTGGCAGCCTGGAACAGCCATTCGGTGATCCCCCAGTGACCCTCGGCGGCCGACAGCGGCACCATCCCGGTGACGACGACGCCGACGCCGAGGAGGCCGGCGAGCGCCCCGAGGGCGACGAGCCGCCCGAGCGTCCGCCGCCTCACGCGGCCTCCCGCCGCGCCGCCACCAGCCCCGCCGCCAGCGCCAGCGCCCCGGCGAGGTAGACGCTGCCGCCGACGGCGAGCATCAGCGCGCCGCCCAGGTGCTGGTCGTCGAGCGCCGAGAGCCCGAGGGGGCCGCCCGGCCCGTGCGCGTAGAGCGGCCGCGGCGCCAGCGCCAGCAGCGCGCCGAGCAGCGTGACGTGCATCGCCGTCATCAGCAGCGCGACGATCCCGAGCGAGGCGCGCTCGGCCCGCCGCGCCGGCTCGCCCCCGAAGGCGGAGACCCACACCAGCACCCCGCAGAGGAGGAACGACCCCTGCTCGAGCGCCAGCGGGCCGCCGCCCTGCCGCGCCGCGTGGTGGAGCGCCGGCGCGTGCCAGCCCCAGACGACGGCCAGCTCGGCGAGCGCCAGCGGGATCGGCGCCACCGCCCCCGGCCAGCGCCGCGCCGGGTCGAGGCGACCGCCGGCCACCCCGAGCGCCAGGAGCGGCGCGGCCACCGCCACCACCGAGACGTGCATCGCCATGTGCGCCGCGAAGGAGCCCGCCGCCAGCTCCGGCAGCGGGCCCAGCCAGGCGGCGGCGAGCGTGGCCGCCCCGGCGGCGCCGGCGATCCGCCGTCCCCGCTTCCTCACCGGCAGTCTCCGATGAACACCGCGGCGAGCGCGGTGTAGACCGTCGCCACCGCCGAGAGCCCGGAGAGGAGCAGCGTGGCGAAGGCGAGGAAGCGCTCCCGGTCGACCGCGGTGTCGGCCTCGTGCGGGCCCTCGCCGGCGCCGGGGGCGAGCCGCCGCCAGCCGTGCCACAGCACCCCGCCGATGCCGGCCAGCGCCGCCGCGGTGTAGGCGGCGACCGCCCAGCGCACCGGGCCGAGCGCCGCAGCGGTCCATGCCCCGCCCGCCGCCCCCGGCGCCGCCTTGGCGCACCAGATCGCCGCCGTGAGATAGCAGGCGAGGAAGTGCGCCGCCCACAGCCCCGGCCCGATCGCCAGGAGCCACAGGTGGAACGGACGCTCGGGCGGGTGGTGGGCGGCGGCGGGGCGGGTCATCGGGGCGGCCTCAGGCGGCGAGCGGGAAGCCGGCGATCGTCGCGACGGTGATCGCCACCGTCAGCGCCGTGAAGTGCCAGTAGAGGGTGGTGTTGACGAGGTCGGTCTCGAGCTTCGGGGTGAGCCGGCCGGCCAGCCCGCGGGCGACGCAGTAGAGCTGCATGACGACGCCGACCGCGACGTGGAGCGCCGTCCACAGCACGAGCACCCACACCGCCGCCGGGTAGACGTGCGCCATCGGGTCGAGGCCGGTGACGAGCGGCGCCGCGACCAGCGCCGCCCCGCCGCCCGCCGCGAGCAGCGCCCCGGCGAGGAGCGCCGCGTGGACCAGCACGCGCCGCCCGCCGCGGTTCGCGCTCCGCGCCGCCACCGTCGCCGCCCAGGAGGCGACGAGGAGCCCGGCCGCCAGGGCCGGCCAGGTCACCCCCGGCCCGTCCACCCCCTCGGGCGGGAAGTCCTCGTGCACCGTCCAGTAGAAGAAGTAGCCGAACACCAGGCTGACGAAGGCGGTGAAGTCGCCGAGCATGGTGATCATCGTCGCCCACCAGCCGATCGACTGCGCGCCGCCGAGGATCGTCGGCAGGCGCACGCCGAGGCCGACGTCCTTGACCTCCTTCTCCTGTGGCCGCGCCGTGCCGGTCCACAGCCAGGCGAGGATCACGCCGAAGGCGAGGACGCCGCTCGCCGCCGTCGCCAGCCACCAGTGGAAGGTGGCGAAGACGAACACCCCGCCGGTGGTCACCGCCGCCCAGAACGGCAGGAACGAGGGTCCGGGCACCCGCAGGCACTGCACCGGCCGGGCGTCGACCGGGGTGGTGACCAGCGTCTCGCGCAGCCCCTCCTCGGCGTCGGGGAGGAACCAGCGGCCCTGGTCGACCTGGCGGGCGAGCTCCGGCTGGTCCCACAGCGGATAGCGGCTGTCGATCTCCGGCACCGAGCGCACGCCCCAGCTCTCGGGCGGCATCTCGAGCAGCCACTCGAGGGTGCCCGCCTGCCACGGGTTGCGCGCCGCCGGCCGCTTGTTCGGGCGCAGGAGGTCGACGAGGAAGACGAGGAACCCGGCGCCGAGCACCGCCGCGCCGGCCGACGACGCCAGGTTGAGCGCGTCCCAGCCCAGCCCCGCCTCGTAGGTGTAGACCCGCCGCGGCATGCCGAGGAGGCCGCTCCAGTGCATCGGGAAGAAGGTGAGGTGGACGCCGGCGAGCATCAGCCAGAAGGAGATCCGCCCCAGCCGCTCGGAGAGGAGCTTTCCCCCCTTGAGCGGGAAGAAGTAGTAGAAGCCGCCGACGATCGGCAGCACCGCGCCGCCGATCAGCACGTAGTGGAGGTGGGCGACGACGAAGAAGCTGTCGTGGGCCTGGAAGTCGAAGGGCGCGAGCGCCACCATCACCCCGGTCAGCCCGCCGAGGACGAAGGTGGCGAGCCCGCCGAGAACGAAGAGCATCGGCACCGATTTCGTCACCCTCCCGGCGAGGAGCGTGGCGAGGAAGCAGAAGATCTGCACCCCGGTGGGGATCGCCACCGCCTCCGACGCCGCCGAGAAGAAGCCGAGCGAGATCCCCGGCAGCCCGGTGGTGTACATGTGGTGCACCCACAGCCCGAACGAGAGGAAGCCGGTGCCCACCGCGGCGAGCACGATCCAGCCGTAGCCGACGATCGGCCGCCGCGCGAAGGTGGGCACGATCATCGCCACCAGCGCCACCGCCGGCAGGAAGATGATGTAGACCTCCGGGTGCCCGAAGAGCCAGAAGAGGTGCTGCCAGAGGAGCGGGTCGCCGCCCCGCGCCGGGTCGAAGAACGGCCAGTCGAGCGTGCGCTCGAGCTCGAACAGGATGTCGCCGGCGATCAACGGGGGGAAGGCGAAGAGGATCATCCCGGCGACCACCAGCACGTACCAGGCGTAGAGCGGGATCAGGTGGATGCGCATCCCCGGCGGCCGGCACTTGAGCACGCCGACGATCAGCTCGACGGCGGCGGCGATCGCCGCCACCTCGATGAACGACAGCCCGAGGAGCCAGATGTCGGCGCCCACCCCGGGCTGGTAGCGGGTGGTCAGCGGCGGGTACATGAACCAGCCGCCGCGCGGCGCGGCGCCGAAGAAGAGCGACCCGCACACGAACGCGCCGCCGATCACGAAGCACCAGAAGCCGTACGCGGAGAGCCGCGGGAACGGCAGGTCGCGGGCGCCGAGCATCTGCGGCAGCACGAGGATCGAGAAGGCCTCGAAGATCGGCACCGCGAAGAGGAACATCATCACCGAGCCGTGCATGGTGAGGAGCTGGTTGTACTGCTCGGCGGAGAGGAGGTCGTTCCCCGGCACGGCGAGCTGCGCCCGCATGAGGAGCGCCAGCACTCCGGCGAAGACGAGGAACACCATCGACGCCGCGATGTACCAGACGCCCACCTCGGTGTTGTTGACCGCCGACCAGTAGCGCCACCCCTCGGGCGCCGCCCACGCCTTGCGCAGCCGCTCCTCCTGCCCGCGCCGCACCTCCTCGGAGGCGAGCGGCCCGGGATGCTCGGGAGCCGGGCGCGGCCCGTTGTCGGCGGGCCCGCGCTCGCTCACCGCAGGCCCTCGAGGTAGGCGGCGAGCGCGGCGAGGTCCTCGTCGGGCAGCATGCCGAAGGCGGGCATGTGGACGCCCGGCTTGATCGCCCCGGTGGCGGCGAGCCAGCGGCGGAAGTCCCGGCGGCGGTTGGGCAGCGTGCCGGCGGCGAGGGTGAGCCGGCTGCCGACGTGGGTGAGGTCCGGCCCGACCACGCCGTCGGCCGGCGTGCCGCGCACGGCGTGGCAGGCGCCGCAGCCGTGGGCGAGGAAGAGCTCGCCGCCGCGCGCCGCC
>DATABP010000358.1:0-1624 GCA_036259515.1 Thermoanaerobaculia bacterium
GGCGGCGGCGGCCGGGATCGCCGCCATCGCCGCCGTGCCGCTGGTGGCGACCGGGATCACCGCCACCCAGCTCGGGCTCGGCGTGGCGGTCGAGGCGGTGGCGTCGGTGCTGATGGCGGCTGGCGGGGCGCTGGCGGCGGCGCTCCACCTGCGGCTGGCGGCCGACGCGGCGGCGCCGGCCGCGGCGCGGCTCCTGTGGGCGGCCGGCGGCGTCTCGCTCGTCCTCGGGATGGCGCTCGCCGCCCTCTACGGGCTGCGCTTCGTCCACCCCTGGCGGCTCGACCTCGGCTGGATGCAGGTCTCGCACGGGCCGCTCAACGCGATCGGCTTCGGGCTGGCCACGCTCCTCGGCTGGCGGGCGGCGCTGCGGTGAGCGCGCCGGCGCCCGCGCTGTGCCTCCTCGACGGCGAGGTCCTGCCGCTCACCGAGGCGCGCGTCTCGCCGCTCGACCGCGGGTTCCTGTTCGGCGACGGGGTGTACGAGGTGGCGCGGATCGTCGGCGGCGGGCTGGTCTTCTGGGAGGAGCACCGGCGTCGGCTCGCCGACGGCCTGGCGGCGACGCGGATCGCGCCCGCGGGCGGCGTCGCGGCGGTCGAGCGCGGCCTGGGCGCGCTCCTGGCCGCCGCCGCCGTCGAGGAGGGCTCGCTCTACCTCCAGGTCACCCGCGGCGCCGGGCCGCGCGAGAAGATCCCGCCGCCGACGCTCGCGCCCACCCTCTTCGCCTTCGCCAGCGCCCACGGCCACCCGGCGCCGGCCTCGCGCCCGCAGACGGCGATCGCTCACGACGACCACCGCTGGGGCCGCTGCGACGTCAAGTCGATCAGCCTGATGGGCTCGGTGCTCGGCAAGCTCGCCGCCCGCGACGCCGGCGCCGACGAGGTGCTCTTCGTCGGGTCCGCGGGCGAGGTGCGCGAGGGGGGGAGCACGACGTTCCTGGTGGTGCAGGACGGCGCGCTGGTCACCCATCCGCTCGGACGCCGCATCCTGCCGGGGGTGACGCGGGCCGCGCTCCTCGCCGCCGCCGCCGATCTCGGGCTGCCGGTCGAGGAACGGCCGCCGCTCCTCTCCGAGCGCGCCGCCTGGCAGGAGGCGATGACCGCGGCGACGCTCCTCGGGGTCCAGCCGGTGGTGCGCCTCGACGGCGAGCCGGTCGGCGGCGGCGAGCCCGGCCCGTGGACGCGCCGCCTCGCCGAAGCCGTCGCCGCCCGCGAGCCGCGGCACCTCACCCGCCTGCCGTCCGGAGCCGCGGCCGGCTAGAAGAAGTACAGCTCCTCGTCCACCTTCGGCTTGCGCCGCCCGGCGTGGAGCCGCTTCTTGCGGAACAGCTCGGCGAGCGGGTCGGCGTCCTCGCCCTCGTCGCCGTCGAAGGCGTCGCCCAGCTCCTCCTCCAGGCGGTCGGGGTCCTCGCCGGACTCGAGGCGGCGCAGGAGCTCCTCCATCCGCGGGCCGGGCTCGAGGCCCGTCGTCTCGCCGATGCGGCGGAAGAGGCGGGCCACCTGGCGCGGGTCCTCGTCGTCGCCGCCCGCCGGGTCGACGTCCCCCAAGGCCGCCTCGAAGGCGGCGCCCAGCCGCTCCTCGTCGACGCCGAGCGAGCGGAACGGGTCGTCGTCGTCCTCGCCCGCGG
>DATABP010000359.1:0-2115 GCA_036259515.1 Thermoanaerobaculia bacterium
CCTCTCTCGCGCCGCGCCCCCGGCCGCCGGCTACCGCTTCGCCAGCCGCATCTCGAAGAACTGGTGCCAGGTCGTCCCGCCGTCGCGGCTCGCCTCGCCGACCTCCACCCACTCGCCGCCCTCGCCGAGCCGGATGGTGTAGCGGACGCGGCCGCGCCGGGCGTCGTCGTGGCCCCACACCAGCGCGCCGTCGTCGGCGAGCTCGGCGGCGAAGTCGCCGGTGTGGCCGTTGGCGAGCCAGGTGCGGAAGCGGTAGCCCTCCGCCGCGTCGTGCGAGAACACGCCCAGCGCGTGGTGGACGACCACCGGCCGCGGCGGCTCGCCGATCGCCGCCGTGTGGGTGCCCTCGACGACCAGCACGCGGCCGCCGAGGCGCGGCTCGACCACCTCGCGGCTCTCGAACTCGGCGCGCCGCCCGGGCTCGAACTCCATCCAGCCGCCGCCCTCCCAGGTGCCGACCAGGAAGCCCAGCTCCTCCATCGCGTCGAGCGGCGGCGGCGCCGGCGGCTGCGCGGCGGCCCCGCCGGCCGCGAGCAGCAGCCCCACGCCCCAGGCCAGCGAACGGATTCCCCTCGTACTCGTGCTCCTCATCCCTCTCCTCCTCCTCCTCCGGAGATCAGCGTCTCCAGGTGGTCGACGTAGCGGCGGAACGCGGCGCGTCCCTGCCGGGTGATGCGGTAGCGGGTGACCGGCTTCCTCCCCTCGAAGCCCTTGGCCGCCGCCAGGTAGCCGGCGTCCTCGAGCCGGCGCAGGTGGGCGCCGAGGTTGCCGTCGGTGGCGCCGGTGCGCTCCCGCAGGTAGGTGAACTCGGCCTCCTCGACGGCGGCGAGGATCGACATCGCGGCGAGCCGGACGGGGGCGTGGATCAGCTCGTCGAGGCCGCCCGGGCCGGGCGCGCTCATGCCGGCGCGGGCGCGGCGCGCCGCCGCCAGCGCCGGTAGAGCAGCGCGCCGGGCGCCGCCTGGAAGGCGAGCGCCATCGCCGCCAGCAGCGGCAGCGTGTAGAGGCCGGGGACGAACAGCATCACGCCGCCGGCGATCCACCACGCCGCGGCGACGGCGGCCAGCCAGCGCTCGCCGGTCAGCGCCGCGCTCGCCAGGTACGGCCCGCCGACGACCACCGCCATCAGGCCGGAGAGCGCCCGCACGTCGACCGCCCCGCCGAGCAGGCCGGCGGCGGCGATCAGGGTCATCGTCACCCCGCAGGCGATCCACACCAGCGCGAGCAGCCGCCGCCCGAGCGTGGTCACCCGCGTCCCGCGGGCGCCGCGGAAGCCGAGCCAGATGGAGCCCGCCCAGCCCACCGCGAGGAGCACGCCCCACAGCCAGCGCGGATCGACGGCGAGCGCGCCGGCGACCGCCGCGTAGGTGCCGAGCAGGCCGGCGGCGGTCAGCGTGCCCCAGAGCAGGAAGTGCCGCCCGTCGTCGGCGGCGGCGTCCTGGCTGTCCTCCATCAGGCGGCGGATGGCGGCGAGGTCGTCCTGGGGGTGCGGCATGGCGGTCTCCTGGGTCGAGGCGGCGGTAGGCTCTGCCGTGCAGAGTACTCTGCCTTGGTCGTGGCGTCAAGGCGGCTTGGGATGGGAAGATCGGAGGCGAGTCGAGGCGATCGTGGCGAGGGGCCGCGGGGGTGGGGCGGCCCGGGACACGCGGCGCCTCGAGTGGCGGATCGGGGGGCGTGCGCCGCCCGATCGGGCACGGGTCGCGACACCCCAGGAGGTGCGTTGGCTGCGAGACGGGGGAAGCGAACGACGAGCGACCGGTCGCCGGACCGTCCGGTGGCCGGCCTCTTTCGTCGAGAGCGCCGGCTGGGCGGTTGGCTGGTGCTCGCGGTCGCGCTCGCCGCGCGGCTGTGCTTCTGGCAGGCGACGCCGGACCGGGGGTGGCCGGGGAGCGCGGCCTACGCCGGGGACGCCGCGACCTGGGTGGCGCACGCGGCGGCGCTGGCGGGGGCGCCGGTCTCGGCCGCGGGCGGCGGGGCGGCCGAGCCGTTCGAGCTCGGTCTGCCGCTGCGGCCGCCGGGGAACGCCTGGCTGCTGGCGCTCGCCGGCGGCGGTGGCGTCGCGACGGGGAAGCTCGTCTGGTGCCTCCTCGGGGCGCTGGTGCCGCTCCTCGTCTA
>DATABP010000360.1:0-3561 GCA_036259515.1 Thermoanaerobaculia bacterium
ACGGCGGGCAGCGCCGCGCCGCCGTCCGGCGCCCGGCCCAGCTCCTCACGCGACAGCGAGAGCACCGCGCCGCCCAGCCCCGCCGCGGCGCCGAGGGCGACGAAGAGCGCCGCCTCGCGCCAGCCGACCAGCGGCCCGGAGGCGACCAGCCAGGCGGCGCTCTTCGTCGCCCTCGGCGCCGCGGCGGGGCTCGGTGGCGCGGTGCTCTCGCTGTCGCGCGAGGAGCTGGGCCGGGCGCCGGACGGCGGCGCGGCGCTGCCCGCCGTCGAGGGCGCCTCGCCTTCGACGTAGCGGCCCCCTCGATCCAGCATTGCCCCGGAAAGCCAAAGGCCCCGCTCCGGCCGAAGCCGAAGCGGGGCCCGGTGCTTCCGGGGACCCGGAGGTCCCGCCTACTCGACGATGGTGATCTGGATCACCGCCCGGCGGTCGCGGTTGGCGTCGCCGGTGGCCTCCGCCTCGCCGCGGCCCTCGACCGTGATGCGGCTCGGGTCGATGCCGTGACGGGTGACCAGCCAGTTCTTCACGTTCTCGGCGCGCTGCAGGCTGATCGCCTGGTTGGACTCCTCGGAGCCTGCCTCGTCGGAGTAGCCGATGACCACACCGGTGGCCTCCGGCCGGTCCTGCATCAGGAGCGCCACCTCGTCGAGGATCGCCTTGCAGGCGTTGTCGACGCGCGCGCTGCCCGGAGCGAAGTAGCACACCCGCTCCTCGACGCGCTCCTCCGGCGGCGGCGGCGGGGGCGGCGGCGGCGGGGCGGCGACCTCCTGGAAGTTCGCCACGCAGAGCCTGTCGCCGTTCATCGTCACCGTGCCGTCCGAGCAGTCGGCGTCGCCGGTCCAGCCGGTGAAGCGGCACTCCGCCTCCGGCGTGGCGGTCAGCGTCACCACGGTGCCCTCGGCGTAGAGCTCCGAGCAGTCGGCGCCGCAGTCGACGCCGGCCGGGCTGGAGGTGACGGTGCCGTCGCAGTCGCCCTCCTTCTCGACCGTCAGCATGTAGTCGATCGGCACCGGCGGGATCTCCTCGACCTCCTCCTCCACGAACAGGCCGGGGAAGAAGGTGAGGCCGAGCAGGCCGCCGATCGGGCAGTGCTCGTCGGTGTCCTCGAGCTGCAGGAGGTCGGTGCGCAGCCCGAAGGACAGCGCCCAGCCGCCGTCGTCGCCGAACCACCAGCGCCCGCCGGTGGTCAGGTCGACCGACTCCTCGTAGAACGCCTCGTCACTGTCGGTCGGGAGGGTGCCGACCAGCTCGGTGATCCAGTCGAAGCGGTCCGACACCTGGCCGGCGTAGCCGAGGCCGGCGATGATCTCGTCGGACAGCTCGAGATCGCCGAAGCGCGGCAGCTCGCCGGGCGGAAGGCCGATCGGATCGTCGATGTCGAGGAAGTCGTCGGCGTCGACGTCGCCGGGCGCCCGGTAGTGCAGGTTGAACGCCCAGTTGCCGGTGCCGTAGTTGATGCCCGCTCCGAAGCCGGTGTCGCCGCCCAGCACGTCCTCGTCGCCGGTGGGCAGCTCGGCCCACGCGTTGATCGAGAAGGCGCTGTCGACGTCGCTGTTGATCCCCCAGTTGACGCCGAGCCGCGCGTTGCCGAGGCCGCTCCGGGTGTCGTCGAAGAACTCGTCGCCGAAGATCTCGCGATCGACCTCGAAGGCGTCCGGGTCGAGGTCGAAGTCGAGGTCCTCGTAGGGGACCATGACGACGATCTCGAAGTTGTCGGTGATGCCGTAGCCGAAGCTGGCGCTCAGGCGGTTCCAGTCGACGTCGGACTCCCCGGCGTCGTTGAGCACCCGGTCCCAGTTGTTGTAGTAGAGGCCGAACGACCCTCTACCCCCGGGCAGGGTGCGGCCGGAGAGCAGGCTGAAGAAGCCCGTCTCCCCGGTGACCGTCGGCGCATTGGCATGGTTGCTCCCCTGGGCCAGGGCGGCCCCGGAGACGAGCAGCATGCAGGCTGCGCCCAAGATCACGGCTTTGCTCGCTCTCATTCTCTCTCCTCCTCCAGCGCTCCGCTCACCCAGAGCAAACGTTTTGCGCCTAGTGATCCGTGCCTACAGGCCACGCTGCGAGCTCAGCGTAGCACAGGCTTCGCTAACCTAGCGGCCGATGTTCAGCGGTGAGACTTGATGGAAATCGTCGCCTCCAGGTCCCCTTCCCCCTCCAGCGCCTGGGCCACGATGCCGGAGAGGAAGAAGGTGTACTTCCGCAGGCGGAACGACGATTCAAACCCGATGCCAACATCGGGAACCCAGGCGTCGAGGTCGGAGTAGAGGGCGCTGTCGAAGCCGGTCATCCCGTAGCCGGCGTAGAGGATCCAGTACCAGTTGTCCCAGGTCAGCCCCAGCGCCCGGCGGTCCTGGCCGACGAACCACGGCACGAACAGCTCCCAGGTCGTGTAAAGCTGCTCCGTGCCGCGCACCGGGTCGTCGACCCCCTTCAGGTTGTCGCGGCCGTCGAGGCGGAAGAGCTCGGCGCGCGGGATGGTGTAGCGGTCGGCCTCGGCGAGGTCGGGGACGGTGGCGACGAGGTCGCGGCGCTCCTCCTTGAGCGGGAAGCTGCCGCCGCGCAGGCGGCCGATCAGGAACTGGTCGCCCCACAGGTCGAAGCGCTTGAGCCCCTCGGCCTCCACCTTGACGTACTCGAAGTCGCCGCCCAGGAAGTCGAAGCCGTAGGTGGCGGCGGCGGTCAGCCCGAAGTCGCCGGGGCCGACGTCGCGGAAGGCGGTGAACAGCGTCCGCCGCGACGCCCGCCGCTCGCCCAGGATGGCGTTCGAGCGCGGGTCGTAGGGGGTGCCGATCTGGTAGCCGGCGCGGACGAAGGTGTTCGTCTTGTTGGTGTCGAACTGCAGCACCTCCTTGTTGGAGATGATGCGGTCGATCTCGCCCAGGAAGACGGCGCGGTGGTGGTAGTCCTGCGGCCACTCGGTGAGGAAGAGGAAGCCGCGCACCCGCTCGAACTCGTCGGACAGCTCCTCGATCGAGTCGAACTCCACCGCGTCGAAGGCGGTGATCTGGTAGGTGCGCCGGTAGCCGTAGTAGCGGTAGCGCAGGTAGGCGGTGATGTCGCCGTCGATGAAGTTGTACTGCACCTGCCCCTCGAAGAAGACCTTGTTGATCAGCCGGTTGGCGCGGAGATCGAGGTCGCCCTCGGGGAAGAAGACGTCGAGGCTGGGCAGGAAGCCGCCGGCCGAGGGCGGGTCGTCGCCGTCGCCGCGCTCGGCGGGCAGCGCGGTGGCGTCGCCGGCGGGCTCCTGGGCGGCGGCGGGGTCGGGATCGGCGGTGCCGGGAGCGTCCGGGTCGGGATCGGCCGCGGCGGGATCGGCCGGGTCGGCCGGCTGCGGAGAGTCGGCCGGATCGGCGGCCGGGTCGGCGGCCTCGGCGCCTTCGGGAGGCTCCGCGGGCGGCTCCTGGGCGGCGAGCGGCCGGCCGGCGGCGAGCGCCGCGGCGAGGAGCAGCGGGACGAGGACGGCACGGCGCGGGCGGGGGCTCATCGCGCGATTCTACGGCGGCCCCGAGCCGTCGCCGCGGCCCGCCGATCCCCCTGTTCAAACGCGAAAGAGCCGGGCCCGTG
>DATABP010000361.1:0-2987 GCA_036259515.1 Thermoanaerobaculia bacterium
AGCGGCGCGCCGCCGCCGGCCGACCACGTGGTCGACGAGCTGGTCGAGCTGTCGCGCAACCTGTGGTGGTCGTGGCAGCCGGAGATCCGGTCGATCTTCCGGGCGCTCGAGCCGCGGCTGTGGCGGGCGCTGCACCACAACCCGGTGGCGCTGCTCCGCGCCATGCGGCGCGAGGAGATCGCCGAGCGGGTGGCGGACCTCGAGATGGCGACCCGCATCCACCAGGCACACCGGCGGCTCCAGGAGTACCTCGAGGCGCGGGGCACCTGGGCGACGCACCACGCCGGGCCGATCCTCGCCTTCCCGGTCGCCTACTTCTCGGCCGAGTTCGGGATTCACCAGTCGATCCCGATCTACTCCGGCGGCCTCGGGGTCTTGGCCGGCGACCACCTCAAGTCGATGAGCGATCTCGGCATCCCGACCTACGGCGTCGGCCTCCTCTACCACGAGGGGTACGTCCACCAGCAGATCGACGCCGAAGGCCGGCAGCGCGACGCCTTCGAGCCGGTGCGCGACGACGACCTGGCGATCGCCCCGTACACCGACGAGCGAGGCGAGCCGCGGACGGTCGAGGTCGAGCTGCCGGAGGGGCGGGTGCGGCTGCGGCTGTGGAAGGTGGCGGTGGGGCGGACGACGCTGGTGCTGCTCGACGCCCGCCACCCCGCCAATCCACCCTCCGCCCGCGACCTGACCGCCCGCCTCTACGGCGGCGACGAGGTCACCCGCATCCAGCAGGAGATGCTGCTCGGCGTCGGAGGCCACCGGGCGCTCGTCGAGCTCGGCGTCACGCCGTCGGTGCTGCACCTGAACGAGGGCCATTCGGCGTTCGCCCTCCTCGAGCGCGCCCGCTGGCTGGTCGAGCGGCAGGGGATCGCGCCGCGCGACGCCTACCGGCAGGTCTCCTCGATGAGCGTCTTCACCACCCACACGCCGGTCGAGGCCGGGCACGACCGCTTCGATCCGGCGCTGGTCGCCGCCCACCTGGCGCCGATCGCCGGCGGCATGGGGGTGGCGGTCGAGGAGCTCGTCGGCCTGGGGCTCGAGCACCGCACCCACGGCCCCTTCTGTCCCACCGTGCTGGCGCTCAACCTGGCGCAGCGGGTCAACGCGGTCTCCGCCCTCCACGGTCACGTCAGCCGGCGGATGTGGCACCCGCTCTACCCGGAGGCCGAGGAGCACCGGGTGCCGATCGGCCACATCACCAACGGCGTCCACGCCCGCACCTGGATCGCCAGCGACGTCCAGGGGCTGCTCGACCGGTACCTGCGGCCGGACTGGCTCGACCACATCACCCGCCCCGAGCTGTGGGCCGGGCTCGAGGACCTCCCCGACGCCGAGCTGTGGGAGGTGCACCAGGTGCTGAAGTCGCGGATGCTGACCTTCGTGCGCCGCCGCGACGCCGAGCGCCGCCAGCGCCTCGGCCTGCCGCCGCGCGAGCGCGAGGTGCTCGATCCCGAGGCCCTGACCCTCGGCTTCGCCCGCCGCTTCGCCACCTACAAGCGCGCCGACCTCCTGCTGCGGCAGGCCGACCGGCTGGCGCGGCTGGTCGGCGACCCGGAACGGCCGCTCCAGCTCGTCTTCGCCGGCAAGGCGCACCCCAAGGACGACCCGGGCAAGCGCCTGGCGCAGCGCATCGCCACCCTCGACGACGACCCGCGCTTCTCCGGCCGCATCGTCTTCGTGGAGAACTACTCGATGCACGTGGCGCGGCAGCTCGTCCCCGGCGTCGACGCCTGGCTCAACACGCCCCGCCGCCCGCTCGAGGCCTGCGGCACGAGCGGCATGAAGGCGGCGCTCAACGGGGTGCCGAACGTGTCGATCCCCGACGGCTGGTGGGCCGAAGCGTTCGACGGGGCGAACGGCTTCGTCATCGGCACCGGCGAGGTCCACGTCGATCCCGAGGTGCAGGACCAGCGCGACGTCGAGGCGCTCTTCACCGTGCTCGAGCGCGAGGTGGTGCCGCTCTACTACCGGCGCGACGCCGAGGGGTTGCCGCGCGGCTGGATCCAGCGCATGAAGCGCGCGATCCGCACGCTCTCGCCCCGCTTCAACGCCGACCGCATGGTGATGGACTACGCGCGCTGCTGCTACCTGCCCGCGGCCGGCGGCGAGTCGGCGCAGATGCCGCCGGGGCCGTGAGCGCGGCGGCGTCCTCCGCGCGGCCGGCGGCCGATCCCGGGCGCGCCGACCGCTTCCGCCGCCTCGCCTGGGGGGTCGTCGGCTACAACCTCCTGGTCGTCGCCTGGGGCGCCTTCGTGCGGGCCACCGGCTCGGGCGCCGGCTGCGGCTCGCACTGGCCGCTCTGCAACGGCGAGGTGGTGCCGCGCTCGCCTTCGGCCGAGACGCTGATCGAGCTGTCGCACCGGCTGACCAGCGGGCTCGACGGCCTCCTGGTGGCGGCGCTCGTCGTCCTCGCCTTCCGCTGGTTCCCGCGGCGGCACCCGGTGCGCACGGCGGCCGGGCTCGCCTTCGTCTTCCTGCTCGTCGAGGGGGCGATCGGCGCCGGGCTGGTGCTCTTCGAGATGGTCGCCGCCAACGAGTCGCTGGCGCGCGCCTGGTGGATGGCGGCGCACCTGGTCAACACCTTCGTCCTCCTCGCCTGGCTGACGCTGACGGCCGTGTGGGCGCAGCCGGGGGCGGCGGCGGGCGGCCGGCGGCTGCCGCTGTCCTTCGCGGCGCGCGACCCGGCGGCGTGGCTCCTGGGCGGAGGCTTCGTCGCCATGCTCGTCCTCGGCGCCAGCGGCGCCGTCGCGGCGCTCGGCGACACGCTGTTCCCGGCGGCGAGCTTCCGCGAGGGGCTGGCGCAGGACCTCGCGCCGGGGGCGCACCTCCTCGTCCGGCTGCGCGCGCTCCACCCGGCGCTGGCGCTCGGCGCCGGCGTCTACCTCGTCGCCATGGCGAGCGCGGTCGCCGGGCGGCGGCCGGGAGTCGTCGAGGTGCGCCGGGCGGCCAACGCGCTCGCCGGCCTCTTCGCGGCGCAGATCGTC
>DATABP010000362.1:0-3148 GCA_036259515.1 Thermoanaerobaculia bacterium
GGCGGCGCGCCCCCGGTCCCTCCTCAGGCACCGAGCCGGCGCAGCGCCAGCGCCGCCAGCGCGGCGGCGAGCAGCAGCACGCCCCACGTCCCCAGCGCCGGCACGTCGACCGCCGCCGACGCCGCCAGGTCGACGATCTGGCCGCGGATCTCGCCGTCGGGGTTCGCCTCGGAGTGCACGTTGACGTAGAAGAAGCCGGCCATGAGGTCGGCGACGTCGCGCGGCGACATCGCGGTGACCAGGGTGAACGGGCTCCCCGGGTCGTCGAGCACGAAGCGGATCGGCCCGTTGGCGCCGGCCGGCGCCTGGTGGACGTGCGCCATCGTCGGCGCGGACACGTCGTGGACGCAGTGGACGGTCAGCTCGGTCGCCGCGGCGTCGAGCGCGGCGGTGCAGGAGCCGGAGGCCGCGGTGGGCACCGGCGGCACCTGCTGGTCGCCGCTCAGCGGGAACTCCCAGCGCGGAATGCTGCGCGGCACGATCTGGCCGCGGATGGCGCCGCCCGGCCGGCCGGAGGTGTGGATGTTGACGTAGAGGTCGCCGGCGAGGAGGTCCGCCACGTCCTGGGGCGTCATCCCGCTCCAGGTGGCGAGCACCGGGCTCGACGGGTCGCCGAGGTCGAAGGCCACCGGCCCGTTGACCCCCGGCGCGCCGCGGTGGACGTGCATGATCGTCGGCCCGACCACGTCGTGGGTGCAGACCAGCGTCAGCTCGTCGACGCCGTCGAACGAGGCCATGCAGCCGCCGCGCTCGGAGCCGGCGAGCGGCGGCGCCTCCTGGTCGGGCGACAGGTGGAAGGCGAACGACCGACCGACCGCCAGCGCCTGGTTCTCGAAGGTGCAGGTCACCGTCTCGCCGGCGGCGAGCTGGACGGTGGCGGTGCGCGCGAAGCGGTCGCCCACGCTGTCGCCGTCCGAGCACTCGACGTGGGTCAGCACGTGACCGCCGGGGGCGGCGCCGGGATCGTCCTCGGCGATGGTGTAGGTGCCGGCCGGGACGGCGAGGAAGGTCCGGGTGTCGCCGTCGTCGAGGGTGAAGACCCCGGCCGAGCCGGGCACGTCGTCGGTGAAGCCGAACCCCGTGCCGCCGGCCGGGAACGTCCGCTTCCGGACGTGGATCGTTCCGGTGGTCGGCGCCGCCGGCGCCTCGGCGATCTGGCCGCGGATATCGTCGGCCACCGTCTCGTCGCCCCGCATGCCGCCGCCGTGGACGTCGACGTAGAGGAAGCCGGCGACCAGGTTGGCGACGTCGATCGGCGCCAGCGGCACCGTGGCCGACGGGCTCGCCGGCGACGCGAAGTCGAAGAGCGACGGCCCGTTCTGTCCGCGCGGCGCCTGGTGGACGTGGGCGGACACCGGGTCGGCGAGGTCGTGCGTGCAGCTCACGTCGACCGCGGTCGCCGCGTCGTCGAGGTCGGCGGTGCACGAGCCGGTGGCGGCGGTGCCGTTCGGCGGCACCGCCTGCGCGCCGTCGAGGCCGAAGGCGAGGCTGCCGAAGGTGTCGGAGACGATCTGGCCGCGGATCGCCCCCTCCGGCCGCCCGGAGGTGTGGATGTTGACGTAGAGGTCGCCGGCGAGGAGGTCGGCGACGTCCTCGGTCGTCATCCCGCTCCAGGTGGCGAGCACCGGGCTGGTCGGGTCGCCGAGGTCGAAGGCGACCTCGCCGTTGACCCCCGGCGCGCCGCGGTGGACGTGCATGATCGTCGGGCCGACCACGTCGTGCACGCAGACCAGCGTCAGCTCGTCGACGCCGTCGAAGCTGGCCATGCAGCCGCCGCGCTCGGGGCCGGACAGCGGCGGCGCCTCCTGGTCCGGGGACAGGTGGAAGACGAACGGCGTGCCGCCGCTCGGCAGCGCCTGGTTCTCGAAGGTGCAGCTCACCACCTCGCCGGCGGCGAGACGGATCGTCGCGGTGCGCGCGAAGCGGTCGCCGACGCTGTCGCCGTCCGAGCACTCGACGTGGGCCAGCCCGAAGCCGCCGGGGGTGACGCCGGGGTCGTCCTCGGCGATTGCGTAGGTGCCGGCGGGGACGGCGAGGAAGGTCTCGGTCTGCCCGTCGTCGAGGGTGAAGCTGCCCGGCGAGCCGGGCACGTCGTCGGTGAAGCCGAAGCCGGTGCCGCCGGACGGGAAGGTCCGCTTGTGGACGTGGATCGTGCCGGTGGTCGTCGTCGCCGGCGCCTCGGCGATCTGGCCGCGGATCTCGTCGAACGCCGCCTCGTCGCCCGGCGGCACCTCGCCGTGGACGTCGAGGTAGAGGAACCCGGCGACGAAGTGGGCGACCTCGACCGGCGCCAGCGGCACGGTGGCGGACAGCGGGCTCGCCGGCGAGGGGAAGTCGAAGATCGACGGCCCGTTCTGCCCGCGCGGAGCGTGGTGGACGTGGGCCGCCGCGGGCGCGGCGACGTCGTGGGTGCAGAGGACGTCGATCGCGGTGGCGGGATCGTTCAGGTCCGCCGAGCAGGAGCCGCCGGCGGCGGTGCCGTTCGGCGGCACCACCTGCGCGCCGTCGAGGCCGAAGGCGACGCTGTCGAAGGAGCGCGGCACGATCTGGCCGCGGATCATCCCGTCCGGCCGCCCGGCGGTGTGGATGTTGAGGTAGAGCTCGCCGGCGAGGAGGTCGGCGATCTCCGCCGCCGTCATCCCCGTCCAGGTCGCCGACACCGGGCTCGCCGGATCGCCGAGGTCGAACAGCACCGGCCCGTTGACCCCCGCCGCCCCCTGGTGGACGTGGATCATCGTCGCCCCGACCACGTCGTGGCTGCACACCATCGAGAACGTCGCCGCCGGCTGGTCGAGCACGCCGTGGCAGCCGCCGCGCTCCACCGACGGCGTCGGCGGCACCTCCTGATCGCCCGAGAGGTGGAAGACGAAGGTCTGGGCCGCGGCGGGCGACGCGGCGGCGAGCGAGACGACGGCGGCGAAGACGAACAGGGGGGACACACGGAGCCTCATCGCAGGACGTTCCTTCCGCGAAGGTGAGAGATACGGCAAAGGCATCGAAGGGGCGAAGGATAGCAGCGCGCGGGCGCGAACCGCGGCTGCGTGGTCACCCGCGACCCCGACGGCTTCGCCGCCGTCTTCCCCGACCTGCGCCTGGCGATCCCCCGAGCGGAAGCCGCTCCCTCAACCGCCGTCGTCCTCGCCGGCGG
>DATABP010000363.1:0-1943 GCA_036259515.1 Thermoanaerobaculia bacterium
CGTGCAGCACGCCGCGCCAGCGCGAGATCTTCGTGCCGGTGTCGAAGCTGGCGCTGCACCTCGGCGAGCCGGATGCGCCGGCGCGGGTGCGCGAGGCGTTCGAGGCCGCGGGCGTCGCGCCGCAGGAGCCGGCGTACGTGGAGCTGCCGACCGACCTGCTGGAGCAGGAGGCGGAGTTGGGTGGCGGGACCGCTGATGCCGAGGGTGGGCCCCCCGCCGCCGGGGGCGCCTCGGGCCAGGAGCCCCGTTCCGCCGTCGCCGGCGCCGCCCGTCCGCCGGCTCCGTCCGCGGACGCGCTCCGCGCCCTCGCCGACGCTCTCACGGCGGCCGAGCGGCCAGCGATCTGGGCCGGCTCCGGCGCGGCCGGCGGCGCCGCGTCGATCACGACCCTCGCCGAGCGCCTCGGCGCTCCGATCTTCCTCACCCACAGCGCCAAGCGCCGCTGGGACACCGCGCCCCACCCGCTCGTGCCGGTCCAACCGCCGCACGAGCCGCCGGTCGGCGAGCTGCTCGACCGCTGTGACGCCCTGCTGGTCCTCGGCAGCGACCTCGACGGCATGATGACCCAGGAGTTCCGCCTGCCGCTCGAGCCGATCCTGCGCGTCGACGTCGACGCCGAGCGCGCCGCCGGCGACGACCGCTACGCCAGCGCGCAGGCGCTCGTCGCGGACGCCGGCGAGGTGGTGGAGGGACTGCTGGGGCTGGTGGGCGACGAATCCACTCAGGGCTCCGCCGACTGGGGCGCCGCCGCCGTCCGCGCAGCCGACGCCGCGGCGTCTGCGGCGCTCGCCGACGACACCAACGCCGACGGCGGTCTCGCCTACCTCGCCGCGCTTGACGCCGCCCTCGGCGATCGCGCGGCGGCGGTGGTCTGCGACATGGCGGTCAGCGGCTACTGGACCGGCGGCTACCTGCCGTTGCGCCCCGGCCGCCGGATCCTCTACCCGCTCGGCTGGGGCACGCTCGGCTTCGCCCTGCCCGCGTCGATCGGCGCGGCGGTCGCCGGCGCCGGCCGCGCGGTCGCGATCTGCGGCGACGGTGGCGCCCTGTTCGCGATCGGCGAGCTCGCCACCCTCGCCCAGGAGCGCCTGCCCGCGACCGTCGTCGTCCACAACGACGCCTGCTACGGGATGCTCCGCTACGACGAGGAGCGCCGCTTCGGCCGCGCCTTCGCCGTCGACCTCGACGCCCCCGACTTCGTCGCCCTCGCCCGCTCGTTCGGCATCCCCGCCTGGAAGGCCGACCTCGCCGACGGCGACTTCGAGTCCGCGCTCTCCGCCGCCCTCGACGTCGACGGTCCATCGCTGGTCGAGGTCACCGGCACCCTGTCGCCGCCGCGCGTCACCTCGGCGCGCTGGCCGCTGGTCCACGCGGCGGGCTAGCCCCGGCGGCTTCTCGGCCCCGCCCGCCCGCGGGAGCCTGCCTACCGGCGCGGTACGGTGAACGCCGTGGAGGCAGGGGACGACATCGGCCCGGACGGGCGGCACGCCGCCGCCGAGGACTTCGTCGGTCGGTTCTCGGAGTTCTGGGCCGCTCCTTGCCGCGACCGCCTCGCCGCCGTGCTCGCACCCAACGCTCGCCTCGTCGCCCCGATGACGGCGACGACGAGCACCTTCGACGACGGCTGGCGGTCGTTCGCCAGCCTGCTCGACCTGATCCCCGACCTCTCCGCCACGGTCCACCGCTGGGGAGCGACCGAGGACGGCGTCCTGATCGAGTTCACCCTCGCCGGAACCACCGCCGGCGGACCGATCTCCTGGAACGCCGTCGACCGCTTCACGCTCGGCCCCGACGGCCTCGCCACCGAGCGCGTCTCCTACTTCGACTCCGTCCCGATCGCCCTCACGATCCTCCGCCGTCCCCGCATCTGGCCCGGCTTCGCCCGCGCCCAACTCCGCCGCTAGAATCGCCCTCCCGCCGACGTAGCTCAGCTGGTAGAGCAC
>DATABP010000364.1:0-2232 GCA_036259515.1 Thermoanaerobaculia bacterium
GCCGCCCCCGCCGCCGAGCCGCCCGTCCCCCAGCACACCGTCGTCGTGCGCCCGCCGGGCGCGGCGCCGCGGCAGCGCACCGCGCCCCTCCACCCGGTCGAGAAGATCGACCTCAGCCTGCGCGACGCCGACCTCGTCGAGGTGCTGCGCTCGTTCGCCGTCCTCGGCGGCTTCGACCTCGTCGTCGATCCCGGCGTGGCTGGCACCGTCACCGTGGAGCTGAAGGACGTCGAGTGGCCGCTGGCGCTGGCGGCGATCCTGCGCACGCACGGCCTCGCCGCCGAGATCGACGGCCGCGTCGTCGGCGTCCGTCCGCTCCCCGGCCTGCCGCCCCGCTAGGCGCTCCGTGCAATCTCCGCCCTCCTCCGCCGGCACAACTGGCGACGGCCGGCGATCGAGTCACGAGCCCGGACCGGCCGGCGGCGCCCGGCCGTCACCGCCCCGTCGTCGCTTCGTCACCTTCCGTGGATAGCTTCCGTCCGCGGCCGGTCGGCTTCGCCGCCCGCCGCCTTCGATGCACCATCCACGCGATCAGGAGAGAGCGATGAACAGAGCGATGACCCTCGGGCTGACCTTGGCGGCGCTGGCGATCGGCGCGGCGGCACCGGCCCAGTCCGCGGAGCCGCGGACGACGGCGGACCCGGCCGCGGCCCCCCAGGAGCCCACGGCACCCGCCACCACACCGGCCCCGGACGACCGCTGGACCTTCCGCTGGCGCGACACCTTCCGTCTCGAGAGCCCGGACGGCGACGTGAGGCTCCGCTTCGGTGGGCGCGTCCAGAGCGACTGGGCGGAGATCTCCGGCGACGACGGGCTGGAGGCGGCGCTCGGCGGGCTCGACGGCGGCGCCGAGTTCCGCCGCGCCGACCTCTACTTCGAGGGGCTGCTCCACGAGCGGATCGAGTTCAAGGCGCAGTACGACTTCGCCGGCGGCGCGGCGGAGCTCAAGGACGTCTATCTCGGGCTGGTCGAGGTCCCCGTCGTCGGCGGGCTGCGCGTCGGGCACCTCAAGGAGCCGTGGAGCCTCGAGGAGCAGACCAGCTCGAAGTACGTCACCTTCCTCGAGCGCGCGCTGCCGGTCGAGGCGTTCTCGCCGTCGCGCAACGTCGGCTTCATGGCGCACCGCGACTTCGAGCGGCTGACCTGGGCGGCCGGCGCCTTCAAGGAGGCCGACGACTTCGGCGACGCGCCCCAGACCGACGAGTGGGCGTGGACGGCGCGGGTGACCGGCGTCCCGTGGAGCGCCGGCGACGACCGCCTCCTCCACCTCGGCGCCGCCGCCTCGTTGCGCGACCCCGCCGGCGGCGAGGCGCGCTTCCGCTCCCGCCCGGAGAGCCACCTCGCGCCGCGCTTCGTCGACACCGGCGTGCTGTCGAGCGACGGGGTGACGCTGACCGGCGCCGAGGCGGCGCTCGTGCTCGGCCCGCTCTCCCTCCAGGGCGAGTGGAGCCGCGCCGCGGTCGACCGTCCCGGCGCCGCCGGCGCCGACCTCGACGGCTTCTACGCCTTCGCGAGCTGGTTCCCCACCGGCGAGTCCCGGCCCTACGACGGCGGATCGTTCGGGCGGGTGCGGCCGCGGCGGCCGTGGGGCGAGGGCCCCGGCGCCTGGGAGGTGGCGGCACGCTGGTCGAGCGTCGACCTCGACGACCGCGCGATCGCCGGCGGCCACCTCGACGACCTCACCGTCGGCCTCAACTGGTACCCCTACGCCAACGTCCGCTGGACGCTGAACTACGTCCGCGCCGACCGCGACGGCGCCGGCGCCGCCGACGTCGTCCAGATGCGCTTCCAGGTCGACTTCTGAGGCGATGGCGGCGTCAGCCGCCGGTCCGTCGCAGCAGGACCAGTGTCTGATCGTCGAGCTGCGGCTGGCCGGCGGCGAAGTCGCGGGTCAGCCGGTCGATCGCCGCGACCGCCTCGGCGAGCGGCGCGTCGCGGTGGGCGGCGAGGCACTCGACGAGGCGGTCGACGCCCAGCTCCTCGTCGGCCGGCGAGGTGCACTCGCTGATGCCGTCGGTGTAGAGGCAGAGGAGGTCGCCGGGGGACATCGTGGTGGCGCGCGGCTCGTGGCGGGCGCCGGGCAGGAGCCCCACCGGCAGGCCGCACGCCGACAGCTCGTCGACGCCGCCCCCGGCGCGCAGCACCAGCCCGGCATTGTGGCCGGCGTTGAGGTAGGCCAGCCGGCCGCTCTCGGGCTCGAGCTCGGCGAGGAGCAGGGTGATGAACTTGTTC
>DATABP010000365.1:0-3265 GCA_036259515.1 Thermoanaerobaculia bacterium
CCTCGAGCACCAGGAGCGCCGCCCCCTCGCCCGGCGCGAAGCCGTTGCGCCGGGCGTCGAAGGGCACCGCGCAGGGCGGCCCGCCGCCGGCGCCGACGGTGCGCCCGGTGCGCGCGTAGCCGAGGTACGACTCGTAGCACAGCTCCTCGGCGCCGCCGGCGAGCACCACGTCGGCGCGGCCGTCGGCGATCAGGTCGGCGGCGTAGGCGAGCGCCGCCAGCCCCACCGCCGGCCCGCCGGAGAGCGTGGTGTTGACGCCGGCGAGGTGGTGCCAGATCGCCGTCTGCCCGGCGGCGGCGTTGATGACGCTGTTCGCGAAGTCGAGCGGCTTGACGTAGGCCGGCCCGGCGGTCAGCGCCCGGCGGTCGAACTCCGAGATCGTCCGCACGCTGCCGAAGGTGGTGCCGAGCACGAGGCCGATCTCGATCCCGTCGTCGCCGCGCGCCTCGGCCGTCCAGCCGGCGTCGGCGAGCGCCAGGCCGGCGCAGGCGGCGGTCAGCCGGCCGGTGCGGTCGAGCGGGCGGAAGTTGCGGTCGCCGAAGTGGCGCGCCTCGGAGAAGCCGGCGACCGCCGCGCCGAGCCGCGACGGCAGCCCGTCGCGCTCGAAGCTCTCGACCTCGGCGAGCGCCGTGCGCCCGGCGCAGAGCGCCGCGTGGAGCTCGGCGAGCGACTCGCCGAGCGGCGAGACGACGCCGACGCCGGTGACCACCACCCGCCGCGGTCCGCCCGCCCCGCTCGCCGCGCCGCTCACCACGCCACCTTGCGGAAGAGCACCGAGGCGTTGTTGCCGCCGAAGGCGTAGGCGTTGTTCATCGCCACCTCGACCGGCAGCGCGCGCGCCTCGTTGGGCACGCAGTCGAGCCGGCAGTCGGGATCGGGCTCCTCGAAGTTGATCGTCGGCGGGATGCGGTCCTCCGCCACCGCCAGCGCGCAGGCGGCGGCCTCGATCGCCGAGGCGGCGCCCATCGTGTGGCCGAGCATCGACTTGATCGACGACACCGGCACCGGCCGCGCCCGCCGCCCGAACACCCGTTCGACGGCGATCGCCTCCAGCCGGTCGTTGGTCGGCGTGCCGGTGCCGTGCGCCGAGACGTAGTCCACGTCGTCCGCGGTCAGACCGGCGAAGGCGAGCGCCCGCTCCATCGCCCGCGCCGCACCGTCGCCTTCGGGGTGGGCGCCGGTCATGTGGTGGGCGTCGCAGGTCAGGCCGTAGCCGGCGACCTCGGCCCAGGCGCGGGCGCCGCGGGCGGCGGCGCGCTTCGCGGTCTCCAGCACCAGCACGGCGGCGCCCTCGCCGGGGATCATCCCCCTGCGGCCGCGGTCGAACGGCTGGCAGCGCTCCGGGGCGATGGCGCCGAGCCGGGCGAAGCCGGTGTAGGTGATGCGCGAGAAGGAGTCGGCGCCGCCGGCGAGCACCACGTCGGCGCGGCCGGCGCGCAGGAGGTCGAAGGCGTGGGCGACGGCGTAGTTGCCGGCGGCGCAGGCGGTGGGGATCATCGCCACCGGCCCGCCGAAGCCGACCTCGCCGGCGACGTTGGCGGCGATCCACGCGTTCGGATAGCGGTCGATGAGCTCCGGCCCCACCCGGTCGAGCTCGCCGGCCACCCAGCGGTCGTCGAAGCGCTCGACCTCGATCGGCTCGCCGGAGGTGGTGCCCATCACCACCCCGGCGCGCGCCGGGTCGACGGCGTCGGGATCGAGCGCGGCGTCGGCCAGCGCCAGGCGCGCCGCGGCGGCGGCCATCTGCGAGGCGCGGCCGATCTCGGCCGGATCGAGGCGGCGGAGGTGGTCGGCGGCGGCGAAGCCGCGGACCTCGCCTCCGCGGTGGACGGGATGGCGCGAGGTGTCGAAGGAGGTGACCTCGGAGATGCCGCTCCGGCCGGCGAGCAGCGCCTCCCACAGCTCCTGCCGGCCGGTGCCGACGGAGGTCACCGCCCCGATGCCGGTGACGACGACGCGGGGCATGGGGGATCGCCGGCTAGGCGACCTCCGCCTCGCGCTCGCGCAGCCGCTCGAGGACCAGCGCCACCGTGTCGTTCACCGAGTCGAGGCCGCGCATGCGCTCCTCCGGCAGCCCGAGCTGGAACTCGTAGTCCACGTCGACGCCGATCTCGAGCAGCGACAGCGAGTCGAGGTCGAGGTCGCGCGTGAACGAGGCCGCGTCGGCGATCGAGTCCGGCGCGATGTTGGTGACGTTCGAGATGATCCGCTTGACACGCTCGGTGATCTCAGCACGATCCATGGCACCACCCCCAAGGGATTCGTCGTCCGTGGTCTCGGAGGGAGCGGACCCGCCGAGCGAGCGCGGCGAAGGCCGCGTTCGGACGGTCTAGGCGCCGAACCACGTATTCCGTTACCTCGCCCCTCGACCGGCGCCACGCCGTCCCCAGGGAAACGCACATTCTACTCACGACCCGTGTCGCCCGGAGCCGCGGCGGTCTCGACCGACCGTCCTCCCGGGCGCCGCCCCGGGGGCGGATCGAACACCGAGCCGACCCAGATCGAGCGCCGGCGGACCAGCATCTCGCCGATCGCGACGGCCATCCGCCGGCGCACCTCCACGCCGATCCGGTGGACCACCCGCGGGTCGTCGGCCGCCTCCGGCCCGTAGTCCTCCTCGACGTGGAGCGGCTCGAGGTAGCGGGTGTGCCACTTCGACGGCAGCGGCAGCGGCAGGAGCGGGAAGGTCGGGGTGATCGGGAAGTGGGGCCACTCGAGGTAGCGCCTCGCCCAGCCCCACTCGAAGCGCGCCAGGATGGGGAAGGTCTCGGCGCTGCCGACGGTGACGAAGGGGACGATCGGCGCCCGGTTGGCCAGCGCCATGCGCACGTACTCGTCGCGCCCGAACTTGCCCAGCCGGTAGGCGCGGCGGTAGGGGGTGAAGGCGCCGCGGATGCCCTCCGGGAAGATGGCGAGGAGCCCGCCGGCGCCGAGCACGCGGTCGGCGTTGGCGCGGCAGGCGGGGACGCCGCCGAGCTTGGTCATGAAGTCGAACAGGAAGGGAAACTTGAGCAGCGTCGGATGGAGCAGGAAGCGCGGCGGCCGGCCGGTCTCGCGCACCAGCAGGTGGAGCGCCATCACCCCGTCCCAGGGCATGAAGCCGCGGTGCACGCCGGCGAGGAGCGCCCCGCCCTCCCGCGGCACGTTGCCGAGCCCGCGCACCTCGACCCGCCACCAGGCGTCGTGGAGGAAGCGGAAGAGCGTGCGCCCGAAGGCGGCGACGTAGGCCGGGTCGTAGCCGAAGTCGTCGAAGGCCGGCGGCGGC
>DATABP010000366.1:0-3694 GCA_036259515.1 Thermoanaerobaculia bacterium
GGCGCGTCGGTGGCGGCGGCGCGGGGGGCGGCGGCCAGCGCGCGGGCGAGGCTCGGGAAGGCGGCGCGCAGGCGGTCGAGGGAGAGGTCGGCCGCCCCCGCCGGCGCGGAGTCCGCGGGCGCCGCGGGCCCGGCGTCGGCCGGCCTCCCCCGCCGGCTCACGGCGCGGCGGCGCGGAAGCGCTCCGTCACCTCCGGCGCGTCGGCCCACAGGCGCTCCAGGCCGTAGAAGCGGCGGGTGTCCTCGTCGAACACGTGGACGATGAAGTCGCCGTAGTCGAGCAGCACCCAGCGGCCGCTGTTGTAGCCCTCGGCGTGGAGCGGGCGCACATTCTCGGCGCGCAGCGACCCGTCGACGGCGTCGGCGATCGCCTGCACCTGGCGGTCCGAGGTGCCGCTCATGATCAGGAAGTAGTCGGTGAAGTCGGAGACGCCGGCGAGGTCGAGGACCTTGAGGTCGACCGCCTTGCGGTCCTCGGCGGCGTGGACGGCGCGGCGCACCCGCAGCGCGATGTCGGCGTCGGTGACGGGCTTGGCTTTGGATGTCATCGATAGAGAGAGTACTTCCGAATGTAGTCTAGCACCGGGGGTTTCAGGGCCCCGGCGGGCGGCTCCTCGCCGGCCGCGAGGAGGCGCCGGACGTCGGTCGCCGAGCGGTCGACGGGATGGACGACGACGTCGACCTCCCCCGCCTCCATCCGGCGCGCCAGCTCGGCCGGCAGCTCGCCGGCCACGCGCTCGATCTCCCAACCCGGCCGCGCCAGCACCACCAGCCGCACCGCCGCGACCAGCTCCTCCCAGCGCCGCCAGGTCGCCAGCTCGGCGAGGGAGTCGCTGCCGATCAGCAAACGGAAGGCCACCTCGGGGAACGAGCGGCGGAACGCCTCCACCGTCTCCACCGTGTACGCCGGCCGGCCGAGGGTCAGCTCGTGCGGCGAGGCGTAGAGCCCGTCCTCGGAGAGGAGCGCCAGCTCGACCATCGCATAGCGGGCATAGGCCGGGGCGAAGCTCCGCTTCGGCTTGTGCGGCGGCCGCGCCGTCGGCAGGTAGATCACCCGGTCGAGGCCGAGCTGCCGGCGGGCGGCGACCACCGGCTCGAGGTGCCCGGCGTGGAAGGGGTCGAAGCTGCCGCCGAAGAGGCCGACCCGGCGGGCGTCGCCGATCGGCGCGGCGATCGTCCCCTGGAGGACCTCGGGCTCGGCCTCGGCGTGCGCCCCGGGGCGATGGCTCAAGCCTCGTCCTCCGCCTCGGCGGCGCGGCGCCGCGGCGGCTCCGCCCGGCCCGCCAGCCGCCGCGTCAGCTCGCGCACCAGCTCGGCGAGCCCCTCGCCGGTCGCGGCGCTGATCTCGAGGTACGGCAGCCCGCGCTCCGCCGCCGCCCGCCGAAGCTCCTCGCGCCGCTCCGGCCGCGCCGCGTCCGCCTTCGAGCCGACCAGCAGCCGCTCGCGGCGCAGGAGCTCGGGATCGAAGGCGCCGAGCTCGCGCTCGACCGTCGCCAGGTCCTCGGCCGCGCTCCCCTCGAAGGCGGCGAGGTCGACGAGGTGGACGAGCACCCGGCAGCGCTCGACGTGGCGCAGGAACTGGTGCCCCAGCCCGGCGCCCTCGGCGGCGCCGGCGATCAGGCCCGGCAGGTCGGCGATCACGAAGGTGTCGGCGAAGTCGTCCGGCGCCACCACCCCGAGCTGCGGCACCAGCGTGGTGAACGGATAGTCGGCGATCTTCGGCTCGGCGGCGGTGATGCGGCTGATCAGCGTCGACTTGCCGGCGTTGGGCAGGCCGACGACGCCGGCGTCGGCGAGCAGCTTGAGCTCCAGCCGGAGCGTCCGCTCCTCGCCCTCGCCGCCGGGGTCGGCGCGGCGCGGCGCCTGGTTGGTGGCGGTGGCGAAGCGCGCGTTGCCGCGCCCGCCGCGGCCGCCCGCGGCGACCAGCAGCCGCTCGCCGTCCTCCACGATCTCGCCCAGGAAGCGGTCGCCGTCGGCGTCGAACACCTGCGTTCCGAGCGGCACGGGGACGAGCAGGTCCTCGCCGCTCCGCCCGGTGCGCTTCGAGCCCTCGCCGTGGCGGCCGCGGTCGGCGTCGTAGCTCTGGTGGAAGCGCAGGTGGTAGAGGGTGTTGAGGCGGCCGTCGCCGACCAGCCACACCGAGCCGCCGTCGCCGCCGTCGCCGCCCGCCGGCCCGCCGCGCGGCACGTACTTCTCGCGACGGAAGGCGACGCAACCGTTGCCTCCGCGTCCACCCCGGACGCGGAGGACGGTTTCGTCGAGGAAGATCAAGGGCGGGTCGACCCTCCGGGCAGCGCCCGCTCGGCGCGGCCCCGGCGGCTGCTCGGCCGGCTACTCGGCCGGCTCGACGTGGACGAACTTGCCGTGGCGGCCCTTGTCCTGGAAGCGCACCACGCCGGCCGCCTTGGCGAACAGCGTGTCGTCCTTGCCGCGGCCGACGTTGGTGCCGGGGAAGAACCGGGTGCCGCGCTGGCGGACGATGATCGCGCCGCCGCCGACGGCCTGGCCGCCGAAGACCTTGACGCCCAGGTGCTGCGGGTTGGAGTCCCGGCCGTTGCGGCTCGAGCCCTGTCCCTTCTTGTGAGCCATCGCTTACTCCTTCTCCTCGGCGGGGGCGGCCTCGCGGGCCGCCTTCTTCGCCGCCTTCTTCGCCGGCTTGCCCTCGCCGGCGCCGTCGATGCCCTCGACCCGCAGGCGCAGGAGGTCCTGACGGTGGCCGGCGGTGCGGCGGTAGCCCTTGCGGCGCTTCATCTTGAACACCTTGATCTTCGGGCCGCGCACCTCGCCGACCACCGAGGCGCGCACCAGGGCGCCCTCGACGACCGGCCGGCCGACCTCGACGCCGCCGTCGCCGGCGAGCATCAGGACGCGCTCGAAGCGCACCGACCCGTCGTCGCCGACCTCCGGCCCGCGCTCGACGTCGATCACGTCACCCGGCGCGACGCGGTACTGCTTGCCGCCGGTCTCGATCACTGCGTACATGGTCTGGCTCCCTGTCGGAGCAGGCCCCCGGGGTTCGTCGGACGCGAAGCGGGAGGTCCTGCAACACACGTCGGCCGCGCGGCCGCTGGCGGCGCGGGCCGGCGAGAGTAGCACGGCGGGCGGAGGCGGTCAACGCGCCGGGCGAGGCCGCCCGGACGGCGCCGGGGCTCGCCCGCGCGAGGGGCACAACCGCCGCCGCGGGCGGATCATTTCGCCGCGTCCGCCGCCGCCTCGGCCGCCGCCTCGGCGACCAGCGGCCGCAGGTAGGGCGCAACCGTCTCGGCGACCACCTCGTGGCCGCGGGCGTTGGGGTGGACGCCGTCGCCGAGGTTGAGCTCCGGCACGCCGCCGCCGCCCGCGAGCAGGAAGGGCACCAGCGGCAGGTCGTACTGCGCGGCCAGCCGGGGGTAGATCGCGGCGAGCCGGCGCGCGTAGTCCGGCCCGTAGTTGGGCGGGATCTGGAGCCCGGCGAGGAGCGTCGCCACCCCCTCGTCGCGCAGGCGCTCGACGATCCGGCGCAGGTTCGCCTCGGTCGCCGCCAGGTCCTGGCCGCGCAGCGCGTCGTTGGCGCCGAGCTCGACGACCACCACGTCCGGCTCGGCGCGCAGCACCCAGTCGAGCCGCGCCAGGGCGCCGGCCGAGGTGTCCCCGGAGACCCCCGCGTTGACCGCCCGGAACGGCAGCCCGTCGGCGGCGAAGCGCTCCTCGAGCAG
>DATABP010000367.1:0-5110 GCA_036259515.1 Thermoanaerobaculia bacterium
CCGCCCGACGTCAATATGCCGGTGAATCGGTTCCTCGTGTTCGTGCTTCCCCTCGCCTTTGTTTTGATCAACGTCCTGTTAAACAAATGGCTGGATCGTGATATTCGCCAAGCAGCTCGACGGATGAAGCTAACGATCGTAACCCTCGGTCTGCTGCTCGTCCTCAACGGAATCGTTCTGTCTTCGCGAGCTGGGGAGAATTGGCGTCGAGTGCTATTGCTGGACCGGCCGCTCTTCACCGAATCGCACGCGCTCGTGCTCTCGAATCTCGCAAAGCTCGAGGAGTTGGTTCGCCCCGGTGCCGAGGTCGTGACCTACTGGGCCGGCATTCCAGCTTATTTTTCACGATATCGATTGATCGATGGGATGGGGTACAGCGATCCGCATATCGCGCGTCGCCCCTTGCCTGAAGGACTCCGATGGAGCGACTACACGCCTGGACACATGAAGCGCGACGCGACGTATCTTTTGGCGCAACGCCCGGACGCTTTCTTCCAGTTCTGGGACCTTGAGAACCTGCCTGTTCGCTGGCCTCGACACCATATGCGTTGGAGCGGATACCTTCAGGTCGGCGAGTTCTGGCTTCGCCGGGACTCGCCCTACGTTCGCTGGGAGCTGCTGCCTGCCACCGCGCGCCACTCACCTCGATGACCACGTCGAATCTCGGCCCGGCGTCACACTTCCTGCCGCCCGCCGCTCCCGCCCCACCTGCTCCAACGTCGCCGCCACCTCCCCGCCGAACAGGATCGCCAGCGCCGTCACATACAGCCACAGGAGCAGCACGATGATCCCGCCGACGAATCCGTACGTCGTGCTGTAGCGCGCGAAGCTCGCCACGTAGAGCCGGAACCCGAAGGTCCCCAGCACCCACAGCGCCGCCCCCACCGCCGCCCCGATCAGCACCGGCCGCCACCTCCCCGACTGGTCGCGCGCCGGCAGCACCCAGTAGACCAGCGACAGCATCAGCACCAGCGCCAGGAAGGCCAGCGGCCAGCGCAGCACGTACCACACCGCCGGCAGCCGCAGGAGCTCGATCAGCGCCGGCCCGGCGAGGAGCGACGCCGCCGCGCCGGTGAGGAGCACCAGGCCGGCGACCAGCGCGCCGAGCGCGATCAGCCGCCGCTTCCACCACGGCCGGCCCTCCTCGATGTCGTACATCGCGTTGAGACCGGCGGTGAGCACGGCGAAGACGTTCGACGCCGACCACAGGGCGAGGAGGAGGCCGACCGACAGCATCCCCGGCCGGCTCTCGCCGGTCACCTCGGCGACGAACGAGGCGAGGTGCCCGGCCGCCTCGCCGGGGAGCGCCCGGCGCAGGTGGTCCATGATCCAGTCGAAGGCCTGATTGCCGCCGAAGATGCCGGTGAAGGCGAAGAGCGCGAGGATGGTGGGGAAGAAGGAGAGGAAGAAGTAGTACGCCGCCTTCGCCGCCTCGCCGGTGATGCCGTCCTCGAACGACTCGCGGAGGACGCGGCCGGCGAGGGTCCGGGTGAGTGGCACCAGCGCCGAGCGCACCCGGGCCGCGAGCCGGGCCGGAAGCGACTTCCACGACGGACGCGAGGGGGGCGGCACGGCCTCCGCCGAGGCAAGCCGCATGCCGCACGCGCGACCTGGAGCGCCGCGGGAGCTGACGGAGGATCGCCGCCGCCGGCCGCGAGAGTGAGCGCGTTCCCTGAGCCGAGCGCGGCCGATCTGCCGGCCGAAATCCTTCTCCTGTCTCTCAGGAACACGATCGCTCCGGCGCAACTCGCCTCCCGTCGCTCGAGAAGACGATTGCTCCGGACACAATCCTCTTCCTGTCGCTCAAGAAGACGATTGTCTCGGCGCAACTCCTCTCCTGTCGCTCAAGAAGGCCACTGCTTCGCCGGCAACTCGTCTCCTGTCGCTCAAGAAGACCACCGCCTCGGCGACAACTCGTCTCCTGTCGCTCAAGAAGACGATTGTTCCGGCGCAACTCCTCTTCTTGCCGCTCATGGATGCGATTCCGGACGGCGGTCCGCCGCCGACAGGCCCGGCGCCGGCGCCCGGTGGACGGCCGCCAGGGCGGCCCGGGCTTCCCTACCGCCGCGGCCGCGGGAACACCACCGGGCTCTCGTGGCCGTCGGCGCCCACCGCGGCGACGCCGAAGTAGTAGTTGTCGATCACCAGCCCGTCCATCGTCTTCTCGCGCTCGTCCGGGCCCGCCCAGGCCCAGTGGTCCCAGGTCGGCGAGGTGGTCAGCCGCCAGTAAACCTTGTAGCCGGCCGGCGGAGGTCCCCCGGCCGGCGGCTGCCAGTGGAGGGTGGCGGCGGGCTGGACGGCGCCCGAGATCTCCACCGCCTCGGGCGGCGGCGGCGCCCAGGCCAGCGAGGCGAGGGTGGCGACGTTGAGCGCCGTCAGCTTGCGCGCGTAGTCGAAGTCGACGCCCTCGAGCACGTCGCCGTACTCCCGCCCCTCCTCGACGCGGAGGTCCTGGTGCTGGCGGTCGTAGTGCTCGTGGGTCTCCATCAGCCGCACCGCCGGGAAGCCGGCGTCGTTGAACGGCCGGTGGTGGCCGCCGCGGCCGAAGCGGTCGAGCCGGTAGACCATCATCACGTCGAGCTGCCGGAAGTGCTCGTCGGCGACGCGGTCGATATAGCGGGCGAGCTGGCGCGAGGGGCTGTCGACCTCGCCGCCGAAGAAGCGCATGCGGGCGAGCTCCTCGGCGGTGGTGCCGGCGGCCGGGCTCTCGGAGAAGACGCGCGCCGAGGTGTTGTCGATCACCCCGTCGACGCCGGCGACGTTGCCGATCATGTCGTTGTTGATCACCGCCTCGATGCGCCAGCCCTCCGCCTTCGCCACCTCGGCCATGTGGCGGCCGCCGTAGAGGCCCTGCTCCTCGCCGGAGAGGCCGGCGAGGACGATCGAGGCGGGGAAGCGGTGGCGCGACAGCACCCGCGCCGCCTCGATCGCCCCGGCCATGCCGCTGGCGTTGTCGTTGGCGCCCGGCGAGTCGGCGGTGGCGTTCATCACGTCGGAGACGCGGGAGTCGACGTCGCCGCTCATGATCACGTAGCGGTTCGGGTCGACCGTGCCGCGGAGGACGGCGACGACGTTGACCACCTCGGTGGCCTCCGGGATGCGCGGCTCGCCGGAGACGACGCTGGTCTGGGTGAAGACCTCGAGACACCCCCCGCACTCCGCCGAGATGCGCCGGAACTCGGCCTCGATCCAGCGCCGGGCGGCGCCGATGCCGCGGGTGTCCGACTCGGTCTCCGACATCGTGTGGCGGGTGCCGAAGCCGACCAGCGTCTCGACGTCGGCGCGGATGCGCGCGGCGGAGACGGCGTCGATCAGCTCGCCGATCCGCGGGTCGCGGGCCGGCGGCAGGGGGGCGGGAGCGGCGAAGGCGGTCGCGGCGGCCCAGGCCAGGGCCACGGCGAGGGCGGGCAGGACCGTCCGCCCGCGGTCGGCGCGGCGGGGCGGCGGGAGCGTCGTCTTCATCGCGTCGGCTCCGGCGGAGGCGGCGTGTTGCCGACGCTCCGCGTGAAGATGTGGAGGGTCTCCGAGACGTCGCCCTTGGCGAGCGGCACCTCGATCAGACAGGGGCCGCCGGCGCCGCGCGCCTCGGCGAGCGCGGCGCGGAAGTCGGCGGCGGTGGCGGTGCGCCAGGCGCGGGCGCCCCACAGGCGGGCCACCTCGGCGTAGCGGCCGTCCGGCAGCTCGTTGTAGCCGGTGGGCAGGAACGACTGCAGCATCTCCCACGAGGCGTTGTTGAGCACCACCACGATCGGCGCCACCTCCCAGCGGGCGGCGTGGATCAGCTCGCCGCCGGTCATCTGGAAGGCGCCGTCGCCGGCCAGCACCAGCGGCCGCCGTCCGGTGGCCGCGGCGAAGCCCAGCGCCGCCGGCATGCCGAAGCCCATCGTGGCGTAGTAGGCCGAGGCGACCACCTCCTGGGTGTCGATCTGGTGGGTGGCGAACAGGCTGTCGCCGGTGTCGGCGACGACCGGCATCTCGCCGTCCGCGGCGAACGAGCGGTTGATCTCGGCGACCAGCGCACCGACGCGGATCGGCCCCGCCGCCGGCTCGTCGCCGGCCACCTCGAAGCGCCGGCGGCCGAAGGCGGGCGCGGCGGCGGCGAGCGCGCCGCCGTCGTGGCGGGCGAGGAGGGCGGCGACGAAGTCGGGGAGCGGCACGTCGTCGTAGCGCGCGTGCCCCATGTGGACGGCGCGCGACACCGCCCGCGTCACCCGGCGCGGATCGATCGCCTTCAAGTGCACGCCCATGTTGGTGTCCGAGAGCAGGGCGCCCAGGAAGAGCAGCCCGTCCGAGCTCTCGACCAGCTCGCGCACGCCCGGCTGCGACGCCGGCCCGAGGTAGACGCCGGCGAAGGCGGGGTGGTCGTCCGGGAAGGTGCCGCGGCCCATGAAGGTCGACACCACCGGCACCCCCAGCCGCTCGGCGAGCGCCGTCGCCTGCCGCTCGAGCCGGAAGCGGTGCACCTCGACGCCGACCACCAGCACCGGCCGGCGGGCGGCGGCCAGACGGGCGAGCGCCTCCTCGGCGGCCTCGGCGACGGCGCCGGGCGCGGTCGGCACGGTGAGCTGCCGCGGCAGGCTCACCACCACCGGCCGGTCGACCATGTCGCGCGGCATCTCGAGGTAGACGGGCAGCGAGTAGAGCCGGCAGACGTCGATCGCGTAGCGGACGCGGTCGGCGGCGGTCTCCGGGTCGTCGAGCACCGCCTGGTAGGCGGTCACCTCCCGGAAGATGCGGCACTGCGAGTCGAAGCTCTTCACCTGGTGGTGGACGAGGAGCCCGCTCTCCCGCTCGTCGGCCGACGGCCCGCCGGTGAGCACCAGCACCGGCGTCTTCTCCGCCCAGGCGGCGGCGATCGGGTTGACCATGTTGAGCGCCCCGGCGCCGTAGGTGGCGCAGGCCACCGCCAGGTTGCGCCCGCCGCGCGCCGCCCCGCAGGCGGCGAAGCCGACGCCCGGCTCGTGGGAGAGCGTGCGGAATGCGAACCGCGGGTCCTCCTCGATCACCCGGCAGAGGCGGAGGATGAAGTCGCCGGGGATGCCGAAGACGGTGTCGACGCCGGCCTCCCAGAGCTGGTCGAGCAGGAAGCGCGAGAGGGCGGGGGCGTCGG
>DATABP010000368.1:0-7078 GCA_036259515.1 Thermoanaerobaculia bacterium
GTGCTGGCGCTCCTCGTCGGCACAGTCCCGGTGGGGATCGCCGGGCTCCTGATCGACGACTGGGTGGAGACCGCCGGCCGGAGCGCGCTGGTCATCGCCATCACCTCGATCGCCTTCGGCCTCGCCCTCGGCTGGGCCGACAAGGCCGGCGCCAAGCGGTTCGAGCTGTCGGCGCTCACCCTGCGCGACGCGCTCCTCGTCGGGCTCGCCCAGGCGGTGGCGCTGGTGCCGGGCACCTCGCGCTCGGGGATCACGATGACCGCGGCGCTGGCGCTCGGCTACGCGCGGCCGTCGGCGGCGCGCTTCTCGTTCCTGCTGGCCATCCCGGTCGGGCTCCTGGTCACCGGCTGGGACGCGGTGAAGCTGGTCGCCGGGGACGAGACCGGCCGGCCGGGCTGGCTGCCGCTCGTCGTCGGGATGGTCGCCGCGGCGGTCTCCGCCTACGTGGTGATCGGCGCGCTGCTCGCCTGGCTGCGGCGGCAGACGATGACGCCGTTCGTCGTCTACCGGCTGGCGCTCGGGGCGCTTCTGCTGGCGCTGATCTGGGCCGGCGTCATGCCGGCGGCGCCGGGCGTGGACGTGCCGTCGCCGGGCTTCGAAGCTCCGTCGCCAGAAGCAGCAGGCGCTGGGTAGCGCCGAGCTGGGCGAGCCGCAGCCAGACGCGGATCGCCAGGAACATCTGGTGCAGCACGAAGACGACGGCGAGCCCGATCCAGGTGCGCGGCACCAGCGGGTCGGCGACCAGGAGCCAGAGGAGCGACACCGCCAGCGTGCCGGCGGCCAGAGCCAGCCAGGCCGCGGCGTAGGCCCAGCCGCGGCGCGCCAGCTCGCGCGCCGCCCGCGCCGCCGCCGCGCCCAGCCGCCAGTTGCCGCTCTCGACCAGCGCCGCCTTGGCGAGGTCGAACCACAGCTTGACGGCGAGGAGGAGGAGCGCCGTCGCCCCCAGCCGCAGCCAGAGGAAGAGCATGTGCAGGCTCTCGCTCTGCGCGGCGCGGGCGAGGCGGGCGAGCGGCGGGCCGGTGGCGACGTAGGCGGCGCCGTAGACCGCCACGTAGCCCACCGCGGCGAACGCGGCGAGCCCCAGCGCCGGCAGCGCGAAGAGCCCGGCGCGGTGGAGGAGCCCGGCGGCGCTCCCCTCGCTCGACCGCCAGCGGCCGGCGGCCAGCCAGCCGGTGTGGAGCACGGCGTGGACCAGGTAGAGGAGGAGCCCGGCGAGCGCCACCCCCGCCGCCGGCCCGGAGAGCCGCGCCACGTCGCGCGGCCGCACCCCGTCCTCCGACAGGAGCGCCGTCCACGCGCCGAGGTCGCCGAAGGCGTGGGGGTGCTCGCGGTCGACGGTGTCGAACCAGCGCCACGAGGCGCCGGTCGCCATCTCCTCGCCGTAGAGGTTGCGGTCGAGCTCGGCGGAGAGGAGGCCGGCCATCGGCGCCGCCAGCACCAGCGCGGCGGCGAGGTTGACGAGGAGGAAGAGGAGCACCACCTGCGGCTCGGCCAGCGGGCGGCCGAGGGCGGCGAGGACGACGGCCGGCAGGCGGCGGGAGAGGGCGAGGGCGGCGCGCACGATCGGGACGGTCCGGCCGCTCAGGCGAGCGCCGCGAAGGTCTCCAGCGTGTTCTGGATCCAGAAGCGCAGCCGCTGCCCCCAGCGGCGCGAGGCGCGGCGGTCGGGCTCGACGCGCAGGCTGTTGTTCAGCCGGTCGACGTCGAGGATCATCGTCTCGTCGGGGTCGACCTCGGCCCACAGGAGCTTCGGGCCGACGACCCGGAAGCGCACCCAGCGCTCGCGGCCGTCCCAGCGCAGCCGCGCCCGCTGGCCGTCGGCGAAGACGAGGTCGGTGTGGACCGGCAGGGTCACCCCGCCGAGCCGCCGCACCACCACCTCGCTCTCCCAGCCGGGCAGCCGCTCGCCGCGCTCCTCGACGGTGCGCTCCGCGCCGCGGCCGAAGACGCCGGCCGGCGCCCGCCGCGGCCGGCTCTCGGCGGTGGTCACCGCGTAGTCGAGCGCCTCGCTGCTCCACAGCGTCTGCCGGAAGTAGCCGGTCAGGTCCTGCCCGGCGCCGCGGGAGAGCGAGCGCACGAAGTCGGCGCTCGTCGGGTGGCGGAAGCGCCACGCCTCGGCGAAGGCGCGCATCGCCCGCTCCATCGTCTCGCTGCCGAGCAGGCGCTCGAGCTGGCCCAGGGCGAGCGACATCTTCGAGTAGGTGAGGTAGCGGTAGGCGGAGTGGTCGAGGTAGCCGCCGGCGGTGCGCCCGATCGGGTCGCTCGACGGATCGCGGAAGTAGCGCGCGGAGGTGTCGATCAGGTGCTCCATGCGCACCTCGGCGAACGGCACCGGCAGCCCGAAGGCGCGCACCGACCACGCCCGCGGGCCGTAGGTTTCGGCGAGGAGCTTGCCGGTGGCGTAGGTGGTGATCCCCTCGTCGAGGAACGACTCGCGCACCTCGTCCGAGGCGAGGAGGCCGTAGAACCACTGGTGCCCCAGCTCGTGGACGGTCACCGACTCCGGGGAGAGGGTGACGAGCGGCGAGAACACCCGGGTGCCGGTGGCGATCAGCGTCGGGTACTCCATGCCGCCGGCGGCCTCGGCGCCCCACGGCGGGTCGACCATGGTCAGCGTCGAGTACGGATACGGCCCGAACCAGGCGCCGAAGCGGGACAGCCCGGCGGACAGCGCGCGGGCGTAGCGGGCGGCGAAGCGCTCCGTCTCCGGGCGCAGCAGCATCCGCACGTCGACCGGCGGCAGCCCCTCCTCCTGGAAGGTGAAGCGGCTCTCCACGAGCTCCGGCCAGGCCGTCCACGCGAAGTCGTGCACCCCCTCCTGGACATAGCGGTGGAGAGTCCGCCCGTCCCCGGCGTCCTCGGCCGAGGCGCGCCGGCCGGTGGCGCCGACGACGAAGCGGCGCGGCACGTCGAGCGTCACGTCGTAGTCGCCGTAGTCGGCGAAGAACTCGGAGTTGCGGTGGAAGGGCTCGCAGCGCCACTCGCCGTCCGGGGAGAGGACGGCGATCTTCGGGAACCACTGGGCGACGAAGTGGAAGTCGCCGCGGTAGCCGGTGCGGGCGACGGCGCGCGGGAGCTGCGCGACGAACGACGCCGCCACCTCGACCGTCTCGCCGGGGGCGACCGGGCGGTCGAGCGGCACCCGCATCACCGTGCGGTCCTCGGGCCAGGCGGCGGGCGGGTCGAAGCGGGCGCCGGCGAGGCGGTCGCGGCCGTCGACCGCCAGCTCCTCGATTTCGATCCACCCCCAGCCGCCGCCGGCCAGCGTGGCGAGGTCCTCGCGGTCGGCGTGCGCCGTCCACGCCGTCGCCGTCGAGCGGAAGCCGTTCAGGTAGAGGTGGAAGCAGAGCTCCTGGACGTGGGCGCCGGAGGCGTTGCGCCAGCGCAGGGTCTCCCGGCCGGCGACGCGGTGGTCGCCGGGATCGAGGCGGGCGCGGAGGACGTAGCTCGCCACCGCCGGAGGCCGCCGGCCGGCGCGGGCCTCGGCGGCGGCGGCGGGCGGGGCGGCGGAGACGGCGGCCACGGCGGCGAGCGACGCCCCTGCGAGGGCGGCGGCGAGGGTGCGCGCGGTGGGAGAGCTTGGCGTTATTGACAAGTCTCTATTTTCAAGTTAGAGTCCTCGGTGAAGAGGGTGAAAGCCCTCCTCTCATCCCTCCCGACGAGGAGCGGCCCCCGCTCCTCGCATTTTTTTGCCCGCTCGCTCCCTCTCAGCCCCCGAGGAGCCCGGCGCGCAGGTCCTTGGTCGCCGGCTTCTCGCCGATCCACGCCGCCCACAGCGCGTCGGCGAACGGCTTGCCGGGGATCGTCCCCTTCGCCTCGCCCTTCACCTCGACCGTGGTGCCGGTGCCCGGGACATAGGTGAAGACCATGCGCTCGCCGTCCTGGACGTCCTCCATCCACGAGCACAGGGTGGCGAACTTCTGCGCGACGTCGGCCGACGCGTTCGGGGTGTTCGCCTCCAGCGCGTCGTCCCAGGCGTCGCACATCTGGTCCTCGTCGACGCCGTATAGGAAGTGCAGGACGGTGCGCCGCGGCTGGTCGGCGGCGAGCACGCGGGCGCCGTCGCGGGCGGCGGCCGGCAGGTAGAGCCCGGCGGCGTAGACCTTGATGAAGAACTTGCTGCGCACCCCGGTGCCGTTGAGGACCAGCGTCTGGCCGTCGACGGTGACGCGGTCGTCGAAGCGGGCGCCGGCGACCTCGGCGGCGCCGGCCGGGGCGGCGGTGAGGGCGAGGGCGAGCGCGAGACCGGCGAAGGACGGCCGGCGGAGCGAGGAGCGGACGTGGAGCCGTCCCATGGGTGAGGTGACCTCCCGGATGTCGGACCGTCTCTCGAGCGAGGCGGAAAGCGGGCGGATTATAGCCGCCCCGGCCGCGGCTCCGGTGCGGCTACAATGTGCCGCTTCGAGCGCAGTCACGCATCAGGGCGGCCGCCGCGGCGGCAGAACCTCCGAGGAGGGACGGTCCGATCTCCGGGCGCAGCGATGCCGAGCTGGCGATCTCCGCCCGCGAGGGCTCCGAGGCGGCCTTCCGCGAGCTGGTCGAGCGCTTCGAGCGGCCGGTGTTCTCGCTGATCGTGCGCATGGTGCGCGACCGCTCGCTCGCCGAGGACCTCACCCAGGAGACCTTCGTCAAGGCCTACCGCAACCTCGCCGCCTACGATGCCGAGCGCAAGCTCTCGAGCTGGCTGTTCAAGATCGCCCACAACGCGACGATCGACCACCTGCGCCGCCGCGAGGTGGAGACGGTGCCGCTCGACGCCTCGCCGGACGACGAGGAGCGTCCCGGCCTCGACCGCCGGCTCGCCGACCGCACCGCGCGCGGGCCGGACCTGGCGGTCGGCCGCGGGGAGCTGGCGCGGGCGCTCGAGGCGGCGGTGGCCGAGCTCCGTCCCGAGTACCGCGAGGTGGTGCTGATGCGCTTCGCCGAGGACCTCTCCTACCAGGAGATCGCCCTTGCCACAGGGCTGCCGCTCGGCACGGTGAAGACCCACCTCCACCGGGCGCGGAAGGAGCTGGTGGCGGCGCTCGCCGCCCGCGGCTTCGGCGCCGAGGGGCTGGGCGGATGAGGCCCGCCGCCGGCTTGAAACCCGCCCCCTCGCCGGCCCGTAGGGCGGCGTCGAGGAGAGGACGACGCACGTGACCTGGCAGAAGCGCGACGACAGACGGCCGGACGCACGGCGCGAGCGGGCGGAGCAGGAGCCGCTGCCCGCGCTCGCCGCCTGGCTGGCCGCCGAAGAGGCTGACGACGACGCCGGCGCCGAGGCGGCGCTGGGGTCGCTGTTCGCCGCGCTGCCGCCGGTCGATCCACCGCCGGGCCTCACCGAGCGGGTGCTGGCGGCGACCGTGTGGTCGGTCGAGCCGACGCCCACCGAGGTCGCCCGCGGCTGGTGGCGGGCGGCGGCGGTGCTCGCCGGCCTGGCGCTGGCGACGCTCTTCGCCGGCGGCGCGCTGGCGCCGAGCCTGGTCGCGCTGGTCGACCCGGCGGCGGCGGTCGCCGGCACCCTGGAATCGCTCTGGGTGATCGCCCGCGCCGCCGGCGGCTGGCTCGGGGTGGCGGCGAGCGTCGCCGACGTGCTGCCGCGGCTCGGAGCCGCGGCGCTGCTCGTCGCCTCGTCGCCCGAGGCGGTGGCGGCGCTGGTCGTTGGCGCCGCGCTGACCGCGCTGGCGATGCGTGTGTTGCATCAGGTGATCGAACGCGACAGGAGGCTCTCCTATGCGGAGGCTGGCTGACATCTACCGCCGCGGCGGCCGGCGGGCGAGGGCGTGCGCCCTGCCCGCCGCGCTGCTCGCGGCGTTCCTCGTGGCAGGACCGGCGGCGGTGGCGCCGGCCCAGGAACCCACCGAAGCCCCGGCGGCCGCGGCCGCCCCGGAGCCTGCCGAGCTGGCGGCGGCGATCGAGGAGCGCTACCGCGTGCTGCCGACGGTCGGCGGCCTGCTCCTCGAGCCGCGCGACGAGGTCCCCGGCATCCAGACGGTCGAGATCGCCGGCGGCGAGGTGGCGATCAACGGCGAGCCGGTGGCGCCGACCATCCTCACCTCCTGGCTGGGCGACGAGGCCGCGCCGCTCCTCGAGCTGGCGGCGCTGCCCGAGGAGGAGGCGCGGTCGCTCTTCGCCGAGGAGGGCGCCGAAGACGGCGAGGAGGCGGACGGGGAGGCGCTCCTCGACGAGGCCGGCGAGCCGGCGGCGCCGGACGCCCCGGAGGCGCCCGCGACCGCCCGCGAGCCGCGCGACCCGTCGCTCGTCTACCTCGGCGAGCGGGTGATCTTCGGCCGCAACCTGACCATCGACGAGAACGAGGTCGCCGGCGAGGTGGTGGTGATCGGCGGCGCGGCGCACATCGAGGGCCGGGTCGACGGCGGGGTGGTGGCGATCGGCGGGCCGGTGATCCTCGCCGGCGACGTGCGCGGCGACGTGGTCTCGGTCGGCGGCAGCGTCGAGGCCGGCCCGGACGCGTCGATCGGCGGCGACGTGGTCACCGTCGGCGGCACTGTGCAGTTGCGCGACGAGCAGATCGGCGGCGACGTGGTGCAGATCGGCTTCACCTGGTGGCCCGGCGACTGGGGCTGGTCGCCCGGCTGGGAGGGCCGCTCGACGCTCCGCGCCTGGGCGGCGCGCGAGGCGATCGGCAACGTCGCGGCGATCGCTCTCCTGGCGCTCCTCACCGCCTTCCTGCTTCTGGTGGCGCGCGGGCCGGTCGAGCGGGCGGCGCAGGTCATCGCGCGGCAACCCGGCTCGGCGCTCCTCTCCGGCTTCGCGATGTGGGTCTTCCAGATCTTCGGCATCTTGATCGTGCTCGTGCTCCTGGTGGCGACCATCGTCGGCTGTCTGGCGGTGCCCTTCGTGCCGTTCCTGTGGTTCTTCGGATGGCTGCTGTACCTGCCCGGCTACGCGGCGGCGGCGCTCCAGGTCGGCCGCTGGGTGAGGGGCCGCTTCGGCTGGGGCGGCCACGGCGCCTACGGCACGGCGCTCCTGGGCGTGCTGGCGATCGAAAGCGTCAAGCTGGTCGGCAACGTGCTGGCGATCGCCGGCTCCTGGATCGGCTTCTTCGCCTCCCTGGTCGAGTGGGCGGGGCTGATGAT
>DATABP010000369.1:0-3452 GCA_036259515.1 Thermoanaerobaculia bacterium
CCCGCGGCAACGCGCTCTTCCTGGCGCCGGGGCTGGCGCTCGCCTGGTGGCTGGCGCCGCGGCGGGCGGCGGCGGCCTCGGCAGGGGTGGCGGCCGGCGCGGGGAGAGGGCGGCGGCTCGCCCATCTCGCCGCGCTCGCCGTCGCCGCGCTCGTCGTCGTCGCGCCGCACTTCGCGCTCCGCGCCGCCGCCTTCGGCGATCCCCTCCACGACGAGAACTGGAAGAACCTCGCCTGGAAGCTCCACGGCTACCCGGACTGGTCGTACCTCGACCGCGTGCCCTACGCCGGGCCGGGGGAGCTGCTGCGCGAGGAGGCGGGCGCGGTGCTGGCGGCGTGGGGGGCGGAGCTGGCGCGCTTCGCCGGCGCCGGGCTGGCGCAGCTCCTCGGCACCTGGCTCCACGTGCTGGCCTTCGCCGCCGGCGCGGCGGGGGCGCTCGCCGGGCGGCGGCGGCGGGAGGCGGGGTGGCTGCTCGCCGCGGCCGGCCTCTTCGTCGCCGGGATCGCGCTCGTCTTCTTCACCTGGGGGCGGCTGCTGCTCGTCGTCCTGCCGGTGGCGGCGGCGCTCACCTCCGCGCCGTGGGCGGCGCTGGCGCCGGGGCTGGCCGCCCGCCTCCCCGGCCCTCTCGCCGACCCCGCCCGCCGTCTGCGCCTCGTGCGCCTCGCCCTCGCCGCGGCCGCCCTCCTCCTCGTCGCCGTCCTCGGCGCCAAGAGCCTCTTCTTCCGCCTTCCCGCGTTCGTCGCGCGCCACCCGGTGCGCGAGGTGGCGGCGGCGCGGGAGCTGGCGGCGGCGAGCCCGCCCGGCACCGTCCTCGCCGGCACCTCGCCGTTCCTCGGCCGCTACCTCGACCGCCGCTACGTCGACCTGCCGGACGCGTTCGGGCCGGAGACCGCCGCGCCGGCGCGCTACTACCGGCGCCTGGCGCGGCTCGTCGCGACGGAGGGGATCGACTTCCTGGTGATCGGCCGGCTCGACCTCCGCGACCGCCCGCCGGCGCTCCTCGGCGCCGAGCCGCCGGTGCCCTGGCTCGCCCCGGCCGGCGGCGACGAGCGGGTGCGGATCTGGCGGGTGGTGCCCGAGCGTCTGCCGCCCGCCGCCTCCTGAGCGCCGCCCTCCGGCGCCTTCGTTTGCGCGAAGGAATCCGGAAGACAGCGGCCGGCGGCGGGTCTAGGATGCGGCGCATGGGGCTCTCGACGGAACGCATGTACGAGCTGTCGTGGCGGCGCGACCGGTCGGCCGACGGCCGGTTCCTGCTCGGGGTGACGACGACCGGGATCTACTGCCGGCCGTCGTGCCCGGCGAAGCGGCCGCGGCGGGAGAACGTGCGCTTCTTCCTTTCCGCCGCCGCCGCCCGCGCCGCCGGCCTGCGCGCCTGCCGCCGCTGCCGGCCGGACGAGGCCGCCGCCCCCGGCGCCGACGACGTGACGCGGATCGGCGAGCTGGTCGCCCGGGTGCGCCGCGATCCGGCCGACTTCCCGGACACCGCCGCCCTCGCCGCCGCGGCCGGGGTGGGCGCCACGCGGCTCCACGAGCTCTTCCGCCACGCCTTCCACGCCGGGCCCGCCGAGCTCCTGCGCCGGGCGCGGGTGACCGCCGCCGCCGGCCGCCTCCTCGCCGGCGACGAGCGGGTGCTCGACGTCGGCTTCGCGGCGGGCTTCGACAGCGCCTCGGCCTTCCATGCCGCCTTCCGCAAGGTGGCGCGACTGTCTCCCGGCGAGCTGCGCGAGGCGCCGCGCCGCGGCGGCTTCCGGCTGGCGCTGCCGCCCGGCTTCCGCGCCGACCTCGTGTGGGCGTTCCTCGGGCGCGACCCGGAGAGCCCCACCGAGCGGACGGCGCCGGGGCGGCTGGCGCGGGCGCTCGACCTGCCCGAGGGCCCGGCCACGCTCCACGTCGAGCTCGCCGCCGGCGCCGCGGAGTGCCGGATCGAGGCCGCCGCGCCGCTGGCCCCGGCCTCGTGGCAGGCGATCCACCGCGTCGCCCTGGCCCTCCTCGGCCTCCACGTCGACCCGCGCCCCTTCGAGCGGCGGATGACCCAGCAGGGCGGCGCGGCGGCGCGCCTGGTCGGCGGGCGCCGCGGGCTGTCGATCCCGCAGTCGCCGACGCCCTGGGAGGGGCTCACCTGGGCGATCCTCGGCCAGCAGGTCAACCTCGCCTTCGCCTACCGGCTGCGCCGGAGGCTGATCGAGCTCGCCGGCCGGCCGGCGCCGGGCGGGCTCGTCGCCCATCCGGCGCCGGCGGCGGTCGCCGCCCTCGATCCCGCCGACCTGCTGGGCCGGCAGTTCTCCCGCCGCAAGGCGGAGTACCTCGTCGAGGCGGCCCGCGCGGTCGCCGCCGGCGAGCTGCCGCTCGACGCGCTGGCGGCCGGCCCGGCGCCGGCGCTCGAGCGGGCGCTCCTGGCTCGCCGCGGCGTCGGCCCGTGGACGGCGCGCTACGTGATGCTCCGCGCCGCCGGCCTCGTCGACTGCGTGCCGGTGGGCGACGCCGGGCTCACCGCCGCGCTGGCGCGCTTCTTCTCGCTTCCCGAGCGGCCGGGGCCGGAGGAGACCGAGGCGCTGATGCGCCCCTTCGCCCCCTACCGCAGCTTCGCCACCAACCACCTGTGGACCAGCCTCGGAGGCCCCGCATGAGCGTCTACTACGACCGAATCGAAAGCCCGGTCGGCGATCTCTTCGCCGCCGTCGACGAGGACGGCGCCCTCGTCCGCCTCACCTTCCTGAACCGCGCCGAGGACGAGACGGCGGAGCGCGCCCGGGTCGCCCGCGACCACGGCGCCCCGCCGGCGCACGCGCCGGAGCGCTGCCGCGCCGTCGCCGCGCAGCTCGCCGAGTACTTCGCCGGCCGCCGCCGGAGCTTCGACCTCCCCCTCGCGCCGCGCGGCACCGACTTCCAGCGCGCGGTGTGGGAGGAGCTCGCCCGCGTGCCGTACGGCGAGACGATCTCCTACGGCGAGCTCGCCCGCCGCGTCGGACGACAGGGCGCGGCGCGCGCCATCGGCGCCGCCAATGGCGCCAACCCGCTACCGATCGTCGTCCCCTGCCACCGGGTGATCGGCGCCGACGGCTCGCTGACCGGCTACGGCGGCGGCCTCGACCGCAAGCGGACGCTGCTCGGGCTGGAGGGGGTGCCGCTGCCGGCGTAGGGACGGCGGACGGGCGGGCGGCGGCGGGAAGGCGACCCGGGGGCCGGCTGTTGTGGTGGACCGCGCCGCATCGGGCGGCCCCTCTCTCGTCGCTCCCCGTCGATGCCCAAGCGATCGAAGCGTCCTCCGTCGAAGAAGCGCGCGTCCGCCGCCTCGGGGCAGGAGGCCCGTCCCGCCGCCACCCCTTCGTCGCCCGCCGTTCCCCCGCCTGCCGTACCGGCGGCGAGCGGCACCGCCTCCGATCCGGTTCCCGGTGACCGTCGCTCGCCGGCCTTCCGCCGCCGTCTCCGCCTCGCCGCGGTCGCCCTGGTTCT
>DATABP010000370.1:0-7644 GCA_036259515.1 Thermoanaerobaculia bacterium
GCATGGCCGGCGACTGCGGCATCGTTGAGCGCCTCGGCGTCGACGAGGTGCGCGTGTCCGGCCATGCCGAGCCGCCCGTCCGCCGGCGCCACCGCCACCAGCTCCGCCGCTCCGGCCTCCGGCGCCCGCCGCCCTCGGCGCGCCACCCTCAGCCCTCCCGCCGCCCTACCGCCAGCATGCGCTCCACGGCGGCCCGCGCCCGCGCCGCCACCTCCGGCGCCACCGTCACCTCCTCGCGCATCGTCAGGAGCGCGCGGTGGATCTTGGGCAGGGTGATGCGCTTCATGTGCGGGCAGAGGTTGCACGGGCGCACGAACTCGACGTCCGGGTACTCGACGGCGACGTTGTCGCTCATCGAGCACTCGGTGACCATCACCACCCGGCGCGGGCGGGTGTCGCCGACGTGGCGGATCATCCCCGCCGTCGAGCCGACGAAGTCCGCCTCGGCCAGCACGTCCGGCGGGCACTCCGGGTGGGCGAGCACCTCGACGCCCTCCCAGGCGCGGCGGAGCTGGCGGATCTCCTCGCCGGTGAAGCGCTCGTGGACCTCGCAGTGGCCCTTCCAGAGGACGATCTCCACCTTCGTCTGCGAAGCGACGTAGCGGCCGAGGTACTCGTCGGGGAGGAAGATCACCCGGTCGACGCCGAGCGACTCGACCACCGCCACCGCGTTCGCCGAGGTGCAGCAGACGTCCGACTCCGCCTTCACCTCGGCCGAGGTGTTGACGTAGGTGACCACCGGCACGCCCGGGTAGCGCTGGCGGAGCAGGCGCACGTCGTCGGCGGTGATCGAGGCGGCGAGCGAGCAGCCGGCCGCCGGATCGGGGATCAGCACCGTCTTCTCCGGCGAGAGGATCTTCGCCGTCTCGGCCATGAAGTGGACGCCGGCGAGCACGATGACCCCGGCGTCGGTCTTCGCCCCCCACTGCGCCAGGCCGAGCGAGTCGCCCACGTAGTCGGCCACGCCGTGGAAGATCTCCGGCGTCTGGTAGTTGTGGGCGAGGACGACGGCGTTCCGCTCCGCCTTGAGCCGGCGGATCGCCTCGACGTACGGCGCGTGGACCGGCCACTCGATCGCCGGGATCACCTCGCGCACCCGCTCGTACAGCGCGGCGGTGGCGAGGGCGACCTCCGGGGTGTACTCCGGGATGGACCCCGGCGGCGGCTGGACGGCGGCGGTGTCGAGGCTCATCTCGCTCCTTCGCGGCTTAGTCTCAGAATGAGTTTATACGGGTGCTGAAAAAAGCCGGCGGGGCCGGCCTCTCGTTGTCAGGGCTTAGGCTAGCCCTGAGCATTTGCCTCTGTCAACCGGGGCGCGGGGCCGCGGATTCCCGTCCGCGCGGCGGGCGCTGAGCCGCGGCGCGCCCGCCGCGCGGAGGGGCTCGCCGCGCCACTACGGCGAGCGGTCGATCCGCGAGCGCAGCGGATCGGGCGTGACCGTGCACACGCCGTCGCTGCTCAGGGTGACGAACGAGCCGGCGCCGAAGACGTCGACGCCGTGGAGATAGGTGCACTCCAGGTAGGCGTGGAGGTTGCGCGGGTTCTGAGGCGTGCCGCCGTAGTTGTAGACCCGCGTGCGGAGGCCGAAGAGATTCGCCGGGCCAGGGGAGGTGGTGACGCCGGTGTTCGGGGCGATGTCCCAGTTCTTGAGCTTGAGCTGGAAGTGATCGCCGGGGATGCAGCAATCGGCGATCGCCGCGTCGAGGAAGCTCGCGCCCGTGCAGCGGATGTCGTACCCCTGCACCTCCGAGGGCCGGTTGAGGTTGCACAGGGGATGCTCGACCCAGATCGCCTTGGGATCGATCTCCGCCTCCGGCAACGCCTCCGCGTCCGCCGCCGTGGGCACGTTGCCCCGGTCCTCCTGCGCCGCCGCCGGCGACACCGCGACGAACGCCATCAACGCGAACAGCACCGGAAAAAGCCAGGTCCTCTTCGTCATGACTCACCGTCCTTTGTGGTTGGTGCGGCTCTTCCGGCATCCTACCCGCAAACACGTATCTCCGTCTATACCAAATTGAGACTCAGCGCGATTCCGATGTCGCCCCCGCCGAGCGCGGCAGCCCCACCCCCGGCGCCGGGCGCTCGCGCAGCACCTCGCGGCGGAAGCGGAAGAGCTCGGCCGGACGGCCGCCGGTGGCGGTCAGCTCGCCGGTGCCCTCGACCAGCCCGCCGCGCTCGACCAGCCGGCGGAAGTTCCCCTTGTGGAGGCGCACCCCGGCGAGCGCCTCGACCACCCGCAGGAGCTGGAGCAGGGTGAACGTCGACGGCAGGAGCTCGAAGACCACCGGCCGGTACTTGATCTTGCCGCGCACCCGCCCGAGCGCCGTCGCCAGCATGCGCCGGTGGTCGAGGCTCATCGCCTCCCCCGCTCCGCCGCCGCCCGCCCGCCCGGCCTCGGCCACCGCGCCGGCCTCGTAGAGCAGCTCGTAGCGTTCGAGCACCCGCTCGGTGTCCCAGGCGGCGCCGCCGAGCCCGAAGGCGATGTCCGCCCGCTCGCGCCGCAGCCGGCGGGCGGCGGGCGATCCTCCTGCCTCCAGCCAGCCCTCGAGAGCCGGCACGATCGCCTCGGCGAGCACCGCCGGCCGCCCCGCCCGCCAGTCCTCCCAGGGGAGATAGCGGTAGACGTGCCGCCACGCCGCCCCCGCCCCCGGCGGCGCCTCGCGCACCAGGGCGAGGTACCCGATCGAGATCGGCCGCACCCCCTCGCGCCGCACCCGCGGATCGCGGTCGCGGTCGCCGAAGGTGTAGAGCTGCTCGACGTAGGGCAGCTCCAGCCCGGTCTGCTCGCGCACCCGCACCCGCAGCGCCAGCTCGAGCGTCCGCTCGCTCTCCGGGTCGAGCCGGTCGAACGGCAGCGCCGCCCCGCCGCCCTCGCCCTCGACCACCAGCACCCGCGGCGCCTCGCCGGTCACCGCCAGGATGACCGCGTTGAGACCGATCGAGAAGGAGGCCGCCGGGCGCGCCGCCACCGCTACCCCTTGACCACCGCCAGCGGCTTGAGGCGCGCCACCTTCGTCGCGATGCCGGCGCGGGCGACGACGTCGACCACCTCGGAGACGTCCTTGTAGGCCTCGGGCATCTCCTCGGCGACCGTGGCCATGCCGGCGGCTCGGACGTGGACGCCGCGGCGGGCGAGCTCGTCGAGGAGCGAGCGCCCCTTCGCCGCCTTCTTCGCCGCCTTGCGGGAGAGGCGGCGGCCGGCGCCGTGGCAGGCGGAGCCGAAGGTCTCGGTGTAGGCGCCGGGGGCGCCGGCGAGGACGAACGAGGAGCGGCCCATGTCGCCGGGGATGAGCACCGGCTGGCCGACCGCGCGGTAGCGCTCCGGCACCTGCGGGTGGCCGGGCGGGTAGGCGCGGGTCGCCCCCTTGCGGTGGACGCAGGCGCGGCGGGTGCCGCCGCCGGGGGCGGCGAAGGTCTCGAGCTTGGCGATGTTGTGGCAGACGTCGTAGACCACCTCCATCGCCAGCTCGTCGAGCGGCCGGCCGAGGACCTCGGCGAAGCTCTCGCGCGCCTTGTGCGTCATCACCTGACGGTTGGCGAAGGCGAAGTTGGCGGCGGCGGCCATCGCGGCGAGGTAGCGGCGGCCCTCGGGGCTGGCGAGCGGCGCGCAGCAGAGCTGGCGGTCGGGCAGCGAGATGCCGTAGCGGGAGGCGGCGGCGAGCATCACCTGGATGTGCTCGCTCGCCACCTGGTGGCCGAGGCCGCGCGAGCCGGAGTGGATCATCACCGTCACCCGCCCGGGCGCGAGGCCGAAGGCTGCGGCCGCCTCCTCGTCGAACACCTCGTCGACCGCCTGCACCTCGGCGAAGTGGTTGCCCGAGCCGAGCGTGCCGAGCTGGTCCCGGCCGCGGGCGTAGGCGCGCTCGGAGACCGCCTCGGGGTCGGCGCCGGGGAGCGCGCCGCCCTCCTCGATCGTCTCGAGGTCGCGCCGCTCGCCGAGGCCGCGCTCGACCGCCCAGGCGGCGCCCCGGGCGAGCACGCCGGCAAGGTCCTGCCTGCCCAGCGAGAGGTCGTTGCGGGTGGCGCCGACGCCGGTCGGCACGCGGGCGAAGAGGCGGTCGGCGATCCGCGGCAGGAGCGGCTCGACCTCGGCGCGGTCGAGCCGGGAGGTGAGGAGCCGCACGCCGCAGTTGATGTCGTAGCCGACGCCGCCGGGCGACACCACGCCGTCGTCGGCGTCCATCGCCGCCACGCCGCCGATCGGGAAGCCGTAGCCCCAGTGCACGTCGGGCATGGCGATCGAGGCGTCGAGGATGCCGGGCAGGTGGGCGACGTTGGCGACCTGCTCGAGGCTGGCGTCCTCGCGGAGGTCGGCCATCATCGCCTCGCTGGCGTAGACGATGCCGTCGACCCGCATGCCGCCGGTCTTCGGGATGCGCCAGCGGACGTCGTCGAGGCGTTCGAGGGCGGGCATGGGTGGACCTGCCCCGATCAGAGCTCGACGAATCGCTGGCGGAGCGGTCGCACCTCGGCGATGGCGGCGAAGTCCGGGTCGCGATGCAGCACGAGGAGACCCTCGTCGAGAGCCTGCTGCGCGAGGAGACAGTCGTTGCTGCTGCGCACGGTGATGCCGCGGCGACGGAGATCACAATAGATCCTCGCCGCCTGCGTCCACTGCCCATCACTCGTCGAAACGAAGAGCTGCCCGGCGAGGAACTCCGAGATCCTCCGCCATTCCCTCTCATCGCGGGCGCCCATCAGGAGCTCGAGCTCGACGATGCGGCTGAACACCAGCTCGTGGCCCGCCAAGTGCTCCTCGAGCGTCGCGGCGGCACCGACCCTGCGCCAGGCCTCGATCCAGACCGAAGAGTCAACGAGCGCCCGCGGCGGCACGCGGATCCTCCCGGTCATCTTCCTTCGCCATGTGCTTCGGAGGGCTGAGCTGCTTCGGGTCGTAGCCATCGGCAAATTGGACCTGGCCCACGAGGTCTTTCCAATCCATCGGCCGCCGTCGTTCCACCAGCTCGGTGAGCGCGCGGTGGACCAGCTCCCGCTTCGTCTTCGCGCCGGTCAGCCGCATCCCCTCGGCGACCAGCTCGTCGTCCAGCACGATGTTCGTCCGCATGGTGGCTCCTCCCGAAGGTGTATGACTCGACCGATCATACACCTCGCCGGCTCAGATGTCGAAGATCACCCGCCCGAGCCAGGTGCCGTCCGGCCGGCAGGAGACCTCGATGCGGTGGTGGGTGACCGCCTTGACCTGCACCTTGATCGGGTGGCGCTCGGGTTCGTACGCCTCGCCGCGGGCAACGGCGTCGAGCCGCGGACCGCCCGCCGCGTTCTCGGTGACGGTCACCTCGGCGTCGCGGAAGAGCTGGCGGTCGACCTCGAAGACGTAGACCAGCTCGCCGAGCCAGTCGACGAGCAGCGTCTCGAGGTCGGGGGCGGCGAGCTCGAAGCGGCGGAAGACGGCGGGGCGGACGGTGGCGCGGTCGGTGACCACGTCGGCCAGCGCGCCGGCGGCCTCGGCGAACAGCGCGCCGAGGCTCGCGGCCTCGATCTCGACGGCGACGTCGGCGGTGTGGTCGAGCAGGCGGACGCTCACGACCGGAGCGCGTGCGGTTCCCGTGCCGGCGCCGCCGCGGCCGCCGCCTCCCCCGTTCCGCCCTCCCCCGCCGCCGGCGGCTCGTCCCAGGCCACCATCTCGCGCTCGAACACCTCGCCGAAGTGCCGGGCGTGGCGCGCCGCGACCTCGGCGAGCGGCGGCGCGGCGCCGGTCAGCCGCTCGATCGAGGTCATCGTCACCCCGGCCAAGCCGCAGGCGACGATGCCGCCGAAGAGGTCGAGGTCGGTCGTCACGTTGAGCGCGAACCCGTGCGTCGTCACCCAGCGCTTCAGGTGGACGCCGAGCGAGGCGATCTTGGCGCCGCCCACCCACATCCCCAGCTCGTCGCCGCCGCGGGCCTCGGCGGCGACGCCGTAGTCCGCCAGTGTGCGGCGCAGCGTCTCCTGGAGGTCGCGCATGTAGCGGCGCACGTCGCGGCGGTCGGGGGAGAGATCGACGATCGGGTAGCCGACGAGCTGCCCCGGCCCGTGGTAGGTCACCTGGCCGCCGCGGTCGGTCTCGTGGACCTCGACGCCGCGCGCGGCGAGGAGGTCGGCCGGCGCCAGCACGTCGGCGGCGACGGCGTTCCGGCCCAGGGTGTAGACGTGCGGGTGCTCGAGGTGGAGCAGGTGCTCCTCCGCGGTGCCCGCCTTCACCGCGTCGCGCAGCCGCGCCTGGAGCGCCGTCGCCGCGGCGTAGGGCACGCGGCCGAGGAAGCCGTGGCGGACGCGGCGGCGCGGCGGGGTCACGCGCTCACTCCTCTCCTCCCACCCGGAAGCGGGCGACCAGCGGGTCGTGGTCGCTGGCGCGGCGGCCGGCCGGGAAGTCGGCGTGGAGGTGGACGGCGTCGACGCCGGTCGCGGCGGCGGCGAGCGCCGGGCTGACCAGCAGGTGGTCGAGGACCTGGGAGTTGCCCTCGTAAACGTAGGTGTAGCGGTCCGCCTCCGGGAGCCTTTCGACGAGGTCGACGAGACCCGCGCCGGCCAGCGCGGCGAGCGGCGGGCGGAAGGAGAAGTCGTTGAAGTCGCCGAGGACGGCGATCCGCGCCGCGGGGTCGGCGGCGAGGATCTCGCGGACGAGCCCGGCGACCGCCTCCGCCTGCGCCGTCCGCTGCCCCTCGCTCGCCAGCCGCGGCGGCTGGACGGCGCCGAACAGCGGGTCGTCGCCCCCCTTCGAGCGGAAGTGGACGGCGACCAGGAAGAGCGGCTCGCCGGAGGGATCGCCGACGACCTCCGCCTCGAGCGCCAGCGGCTTGCGCGACGCGTCGCCGCCGCTGCCGTCGCCGGCGAAGGCGGGATCGTTCGGCGCCACGCGGCCGGGCGAGAGGGTCAGCGCCGGCCCGCCGTCCGCGTCGCGCACCACCGCCACCGCGTCGCGCGCTCCGGCCCGGCCGCGGTCGACCGGCCGCACCCGTGCCGGGTCGAGCAGGAAGGCGACGCGGATGTTGCCGCCGGGGGCGCCGCCGTCGGCGCCGTCCTCGGGATCGACCTGCCGCCATTCGTAGCGCGGCCCGCCGGCCGCCTCGACCGCCGCCACCAGCCGGGCGAGGGTGGCGTCGGCGGCCACCGTGCCGTCGTCCTCCTCGCCGGAGTCGTCCTGCACCTCTTCGAGGGCGACGACGGCGGGCGCGCCGAGGGCGTCGACGATCACCCGCGCGATCGAGGCGAACTTCGCCTCCCCGTCGCGCGCCGAGAGGTTCTCGGCGTTGAGGGTGGCGACGGTCAGGTGCCCGGCGTCGCCGGCGAGCTCCGTCGCCTCGCGCGCGAGCGGCGACGGCTCCACCGCCGGCCACGGCGCGGTGGCGATCAGCTTGAAGTTGCCGAACCCGTAGTCGACCACGCCCACGACCGGCGCGGCGAAGCGGTCCCCCGTCGCGACCTGCGGCGGCCGCGGGGAGAGCCGGTCGTCCAGGTGGACGCGCTCGGGGTGGAAGTCGTCGAGCGCCACGAGCAGGCCGCCGCGGGCGGTGCGGCCGGCGGCCGGGGCGCAGGCGGCGGCGACGGCGGCGATCTCGCCGAAGCGGCTGGTCGGCCCGACCGCGAGCGGCGCGACGAGCTCGACGCGCATCCCCTCGACCGACTCCCACCAGTCGATGCCGT
>DATABP010000371.1:0-7437 GCA_036259515.1 Thermoanaerobaculia bacterium
GCCGCCGCGCCGCCCGCCGCTCCCGCCCCCGACGCCGGCGGGGAGGGCCGATGACCGCGCCGCGCCCCGAGCCCGCCTTCGACCCGCGCGCCGGGAGCTTCTCCGAGACGCCCGAGCCGCGGCCGCCGGAGCTCGCCGAGCGCCGCCTCGCCGCCCGCCACCTCCGCAAGACCTACCGCGGCCGCGCCGTCGTGCAGGACGTCTCGGTCGAGATCTACCCCGGCGAGATCGTCGGCCTCCTCGGCCCCAACGGCGCGGGGAAGACGACGACGTTCTACATGGTTGTCGGGTTGACGCCGCCGGACGACGGGCAGGTCTTCCTGGGCGACGAGGAGATCACCGAGCTGCCGATGTACCTGCGGGCGCAGCGCGGGATCAGCTACCTGCCCCAGGAGCCCTCGGTCTTCCGCAAGCTCTCGGTCGAGGACAACCTGCGGGCGATCTTCGAGACCCTCGACCTCGCCCACGCCGAGCAGGAGCGGCGGATCGAGCAGCTCATCGCCGAGCTGGGGCTCGCCAAGGTGCGCAAGAGCCCGGGGTACGCGCTCTCGGGCGGCGAGCGGCGGCGGGTGGAGATCGCCCGCGCGCTGGTCATCGACCCTTGGTATATCCTTCTGGACGAGCCCTTCGCGGGCATCGACCCGATCGCGGTCCTCGACATCCAGGGCATCGTCCGGCGCCTGAAGTCGATGGGGATCGGGGTGCTGATCACCGACCACAACGTGCGGGAGACCCTCCGGATCACCGACCGCGCCTACATCATCAACAACGGCGAGATCCTGCGCACCGGCACGCCCCCGGAGCTCTCCAACGATCCCCAGGTCCGCAAGATCTACCTGGGCGAGGAATTCAGCCTTTGAAGGGCGGGAAGAAGTAGATGGCGCTCGAGCAGAAACTCTCCCTGAAGCTCACCCAGAAGCTGGTGATGACGCCGTCGCTGCAGCAGGCGATCAAGCTGCTGCAGATGACCCGCATGGAGCTCGACCACCTGCTCACCCAGGAGCTGGTGGAGAACCCGATCCTTGAGGACCAGCGCGAGGCCGGCGACGAGGGCGACGGCGACGGCGCCGACACCCAGGAGACGCCGGAGGTCGAGGCGGCGGCGGAGAAGAACGGCGACGAGATCGACCACGAGCAGTCGCTCGAGAACATCGACCTCGACGCCTACTTCGGCGACTACTTCGAGAGCTCGGGCTACGCCTCGATGAGCGAGGAGCGCGACGAGCCGCCGATCGAGAACAGCCTCACCCGCCAGCCGGACCTCTACGACCACCTGCTGTGGCAGCTCCACATGGCCGACGTGCCGGCGGCCACCCGCGAGGTCGCCGAGCTGATCATCGGCAACCTCGACCCGGACGGCTTCCTGGTCGCCACCGTCGAGGAGATCCAGGCGCTCGGCGAGCAGGACGGCGACGGCGTCGCCTACGGCCATCGGGAGGTGGAGGAGGCGCTCGCCCTGGTGCGCGCCCTCGATCCGCCGGGGATCGCCTGGCGCGACCTCCGCGAGAGCCTCGCCGCCCAGCTCGCCGCCCGCGTCGCGGCCGAGCGCGCCGAGGGGCGCGAGCCGGACCGCGAGTGCGAGCTCGCCCGCCAGGTCATCGAGCGCCACTGGGAGGCCTTCCTCAAGCGCCAGTTCCCGCAGATCGCCCGCGAGCTCGGCGTCGAGCTCGGGGAGCTCGAGCCGGTGGTCAACCTGATCAAGACGCTCGAGACCCGCCCCGGCCGCGGCTTCAACAGCGAGCGCGCCCACTACATCGAGCCCGACGTCTACGTGCGGCGGGTCTCCGGCGAGTACGTCATCCAGCTCAACGACGACGGCATGCCGCGCCTGCGGGTCTCCCGCGCCTACCGCCGGATGCTCCAGAAGATGCGCTCCGAGGGCTCGCAGAGCGAGGCGCAGCAGTTCATCAAGGAGAAGATCCGCTCCGCGGTGTGGCTGATCAAGAGCCTCGACCAGCGGCAGCGCACGATCTACAAGGTCGCCAACTCGATCGTGCGCCAGCAGCAGGAGTTCCTCGACCACGGCATCGAGCGGCTGCGGCCGATGGTGCTGCGCGACGTCGCCGAGGACATCGAGATGCACGAGTCGACGGTCAGCCGCGTGGTGTCGAACAAGTACATCCACACGCCGCGCGGCCTGTTCCCGATGAAGTTCTTCTTCCACAGCGGCATCGACCGCGAGTACGGCGACCACATCTCGTCGCTGACGGTCAAGCGGAAGATCGAGAAGCTGATCGAGGCGGAGGACCCGAAGAACCCGCTGTCGGACAGCGAGCTGATGCGGATCCTCAACCGCGAGGGCATCCAGATCGCCCGCCGCACCGTCGCCAAGTACCGCGACGAGCTGAACATCCCGTCCTCGACCGAGCGCAAGAAGATCTTCTAGCCGGGCAGGCGGACGGGCCGCCGGCTGAACGACAAACCCCGGCCGCCCAGGGCGCCGGACGCGGCTCGACCGCCAGCGAGAGCGCTTGCCATGAACCTCGGTTCCTTCACCGAGCCCGACCTGATCTTCCCGGAGCTGCCCGGCGGCGACGCCGCCACGGTCCTCCACGCCTTCGCCGACCGGGTCGCGGCGCTGGGCTACGTCGGCGACGCCGACCGCCTCTACGACAAGCTGATGGAGCGCGAGAAGCTGGGCTCGACCGGCATCGGCTCCGGCGTGGCGATCCCGCACTGCAAGATGCGCGGCCTCGACCGCGCCGTGGTGGCGGTCGCCGCCACCCGCCGGGCGGTCGACTTCGGCGCCGTCGACGGCGAGCCGGTGCGCCTCTTCTTCCTCGTCATCTCGCCGCACGACACGCCCGCCGTCCACCTCCAGGTGCTCGCCGCGATCTCGAAGTGGGTCAAGGCCGACCGCCACGTGGCGCGCCTGCTCGAGATGACCGACCGGCAGGCGATCTACGACTTCCTGCGGCAAGAGGGCGCGTGACCGCCGCCGAGCCCCCGTACGTCAGCGTCCGCGAGCTCCTCGCCGACGAGGAGCTCGGGGTGCTGGAGCTGTCCGTCCTCGCCGGCCGCGACCACCTCGACCACCGCATCCTCCATCCGCGGGTGCAGAAGCCCGGCCTCGCCTTCGCCGGCTACTACCCGTACATCAAGAGCGGCCGGGTGCAGATCGTCGGCGAGAGCGAGCTCGAGTACCTGGCGACGCTGCCCGAGGCCGAGCGCTCGGCGCGCTTCGACCGCATCACCGACCTCGACGTGCCGGTGTTCGTGGTCACCAAGGGGCTGGCGCCGCCCGAGGAGCTGCGCCGCCGCTGCGAGCAGCGCGGCATCCCGGTGCTCGGCTCGACGGCGCTGTCGTCGACGGTGATCAAGCGGCTGTCGTGGTTCCTCGAGGAGCGCCTGGTGCCGTCGACCGCCCTCCACGGCGTCTTCCTCGAGATCTACGGCATCGGCGTGCTGCTGATCGGCGAGAGCGGAGTGGGCAAGAGCGAGTGCGCGCTCGACCTCATCACCCGCGGCCACTCGCTGGTCGCCGACGACAAGGTCACCGTCAAGCGCTACCCGTCGGACGACCTGATCGGCTACAGCGCCGGCGCCCTCCACCACCACATGGAGCTCCGCGGCCTGGGGATCATCAACGTCCAGGACCTCTTCGGGCTCGCCGCGGTGCGCGAGCGGAAGGCGGTCGACCTGGTGGTCGAGCTCGAGCACTGGCGCGAGGGGCACCCCTACGACCGCCTCGGCCTCGACGAGACGCTGTTCCACGTCCTCGAGGTGCCGGTGCCCTACATCCGCATCCCGGTGTCGCTAGGGCGGAACGTCTCGATCCTCGTCGAGATCGCCGCCAGGAACCACGTGCTCAAACTCCAGGGTCACCACTCGGCGCGCGAGTTCGCGCGGAAGCTCGAGGAGCAGCTCGAGCGCGACCGCCAGCGGCGGAGGCGTCGGGGCGAGGCCGAGGGCGAGCGTGCGTCGGCCGGCGGCGGCGGGAGAGGGCGGCCGATCGCGGCGGCCGGAGGCGAGGGAGATGCCCACCGACGCCGCTGAGCGCCCGGAGGCGCCGCCGCCGCCGCGGCCCGAGCCCGGCGAGCGGGTGCACCTCGTCATCATCACCGGGCTCTCCGGCTCCGGCAAGTCGAGCGTCGGCAACTCCTTCGAGGACCTCGGCTACTACACCGTCGACAACCTGCCGCTGCCGCTCCTCCGCGAGTTCCTCGACCGCCCGCGCGAGCTGGTCCCCGGCGACGGCCGCATCGCCGTCGTCGCCGACCTCCGCATGCCGGGGTTCGCCGAGGAGTTCCCGGCGATGATCCGCTCGATCGACCGCCAGGCGATCGACCTCACCCTCCTCTTCCTCGAGGCCTCCGACGAGAGCCTGGTGCGCCGCTTCTCGGAGACCCGCCGCCCGCACCCGCTGGCCCCCGACCTGCCGGTGATCGAGGGCATCCGCCGCGAGCGCGAGCTCCTCGCCGAGCTCCGTGGCCAGGCCGACATCGTCTTCGACACCAGCGAGTGGTCGATCCACGAGGTGCGCGCCGAGGTCTACCGCCGCTTCACCGACCGCCCGGGCGAGGCGCCGTCGATGGCGGTGACGCTCGTCTCCTTCGGCTTCAAGCACGGCATCCCCTACGGCACGGACCTCCTCTTCGACGTCCGCTTCCTGCCCAACCCGCACTTCGTCCCCGGCCTCCGCGAGCAGACCGGCAGGGACGCCCCGGTCCGCGAGTACCTCGAGCAGCAGCCGGACTACGCCGAGCTGCTCGACCGTCTGACCGACCTCCTGGGCTTCCTCCTGCCGCGCTACCGGCGGGAGCACCGCTCGTACGTCTCGGTGGCGATCGGCTGCACCGGCGGCCGCCACCGCTCGGTGGCGATCGCCGAGGCGCTGCGCGACCGCCTGGCGGACATCGGCCAGAACGTGCGGGTGGTGCACCGGGACGCGGAGCGGTAGGGCCGGAGGAGGGGGAGTGCCAGGCCGCGGGGCCGGGGAGCGCCCGAATTTGCCGCCGCCCCCTCCCCCGGCCTACAATCCCCGTTTCGGAATAACTCCCCCTGACATGCACTTCCTCCCTATGTAGAGAGCCCTCCGTTCGCGGGGGCTCTCGCCACGTTGAGGGCGCAGGCTCTGCGTAACATCGAATGATCGGGACACTCATCCTCACCCATGGCGGGGTGGCGCGCGAGCTGCTGGCGGCGGTCGAGGAGATCGTCGGGGAGCAGGCCAACTTCGAGGCGATCAGCCTCGACTGGGACGACGACGCCGAGGCGGCGCAGGCGAAGATCGGCGCCGCCATCGCCAAGATGCAGGGCGTCGACGGGGTGCTCATCCTCACCGACACCTACGGCGGCACGCCGTGCAATCTCGCGATGACCTTCTACGAGCCCGGCAAGGTCGAGGTGGTCAGCGGGGTCAACCTTCCGATGGTGATGCGGCTGGCCTGCAACGGCAACCGGCAGGGGGTCACCCTGGCCGACGTCGCGCACTGGCTTGAGACCAAGGGCAAGCAGTCGATCGTCGTCGCCGGCGACCTGTCGCGCGGGCGCGGCAAGAACGGCGGCGACGGCGCGCGGACGGGGGCGTCGCGCGGGTGATCGAGCGCGAAGTCGAGATCGTCAACCGTCTCGGCCTCCACGCCCGCGCCGCCGCCAAGCTGGTGCAGACGGCGGGCAGCTTCGACAGCCGGCTGTGGGTGGTCAAGGACGGCGAGGAGGTCGACGCGAAGAGCATCCTCGGAATCCTGCTGCTCGCCGCGAGTCAGGGCACGCGAGTCACCCTGCGCGCCGAAGGCGAGGACGAGGAGGCGGCGATCGACGCGGTGAGCCGGCTGATCGCCGACCGCTTCCACGAGGAGAGCTGATCCCGCACAGGGCGGCGAGCGCGATGCAGACCCTCCAGGGCAGAGGAGTGGCGCCGGGGATCGCCATCGGGCGGGCGATCACCCTCGAGAGCCGTCTGCGCGAGGTGTTCCGCTTCCCGCTGGCCGGCGACGGCGAGGTGGAGGAGGAGATCCGTCGCTTCGAGGCCGCCCGCGACGTCACCGCCACCGAGCTCGCCTACCTCCGCGAGCAGGTCCACGGCGAGCTCGGCGAGGAGCTGGCGACGATCTTCGAGGCGCACCAGCTCCTGCTCCGCGACGAGGCGTTCAGCGGCCGGGTGCGCGAGCGCATCCGCAAGGAGCGCTGCAACGCCGAGTGGGCGGTCCACAAGACGGTCGAGGAGCTCGAGGAGCGCTTCGCGAAGATGGAGAACGAGTATCTCCGCGAGCGGAACGAGGACCTCCGCGACGTCTCGCGCCACCTGCTTCGCACCCTCCACGGCCACGCCGTCCACGAGCTGTCGGAGATCGAGGGCGACATCGTCGTCGTCGCCGACGACCTGACGCCGTCCGAGGCGGTCCACCTCGGCCGCCAGGGGGTGGTCGGCTTCGCGCTCGAGAGCGGCGGACGCACCTCGCACACCACGATCATCGCCCGCTCGCTCAACGTGCCGCTGGTCTCCGGCGTGCCGGAGATCACGGGGCTCCTCACCGACGACGATCCGGTGATCGTCGACGGCGACGCCGGCCTGGTGGTGCTCCACCCCAGCCCGGCGCACCTCGCCGAGTACCGCGCCCGCCAGGAGGAGGCCGACCGCCACGAGCGCGAGATGGCGGCCACCTGCGAGCTGCGCGCGACCACCCGCGACGGCCACGAGGTCTTCCTGATGGCGAACCTCGACCTTCCGGAGGAGATCGACGAGGCGCTGCGCTTCGGCGCCGCCGGCATCGGCCTCTACAGGAGCGAGTTCCTCTACATCGAGAAGAGCCCGGAGCTGCCGACCGAGGAGGACCACTACGCGATCTACCGGCGGATCGTCGAGGCGGCGGCGCCGTACCCGGCGGTGGTGCGCACCTACGACCTCGGCGGCCGCAAGCTGGCGCGCGAGGTGATGCACACCCGCGAGGACAACCCGGTGCTCGGCCTGCGCGGCATCCGCCTGACGCTCGCCCGCCCGGACGTCTTCCGCACGCAGCTCCGCGGCCTCTTCCGCGCCGGCCTCCACGGCGACCTGTGGGTGCTCCTGCCGATGGTCTCCGGGGTCGAGGAGGTGCACCGCTTCCGCGCCTTCGCCGACGCGGTGCTGGCCGAGCTCGAGGAAGAGGGCGTCGCCTTCCAACGCGACTTCAAGCTCGGGGTGATGATCGAGGTGCCGTCGGCGGCGCTCACCGCCGACCTCATCGCGCCGCACGTCGACTTCTTCGCCATCGGCACCAACGACCTCATCCAGTACGCCCTCGCCGTCGACCGCAACAACGAGCACGTCGCCGACCTCTACCAGCCGCTCCACCCGGCGATCCTGCGCATGCTGCGCGGCGTCCTCGACGCCGCCGCGGCCGCCGGCATGGAGGTCGAGCTGTGCGGCGAGATGGCCTGCGACGAGCGCCTGGCGCCGCTCCTCGTCGGCCTCGGCCTGCGCCGCCTCTCGATGGCGCCGCGCCAGGTGCCGGA